>JAEWKL010000481.1 GCA_023386115.1 Pseudomonadota bacterium | reverse complement strand
GAGGCCGCTGAGCCCCGAGGCGAAGCCGCGCAGGTCGCCGCCGGACTGGCTCCAGGCGAGGCCCGTGAAGCCGGCGAGCCAAACCAGGGCGGCGAGGGTCGCGACGACGTAAGGAGCGCGCGAGGGCTCGATCCGCAGGGTCTGCTGCAGGGCGCCGACGCTGCGGCGGTCGTCGTTGGCGACGAGGGCGCGGTCCGGCGGCAGCAGCCCACCCTCGCGGCGGTCGCGGGAGGCCGGCAGGGGACTGCCGTCGAAGCCGGGCTCGCGGGTCGCGCCGGGATTCGTCAGAGGATCGGCCAGGGGGTCGGAATCGTGCACGTCGGGCAGACGGGGCTCGACGCGGGCGCCGTCGGAGGCGTCCGCCGATCGGGCATCGGGCGACCGGGCATCCGGCCCCGCCGGATGATCCAGGTTGAGGGCCTGCTCAATCGCCGACAGCGCCGCTTCCGCCGGATCCTTGAGCTTCTTTTCCGTCGCCATCGAACGCCTCGTTACGCCGTGAACGCCGCCGGGCGGCCTGTGAGAGCCGCCGCGCCGCATCATCCCCGAGATCCCGCGAAACCCGCGCCGTGCCGCCAGCCGACGCGATCTCAGCGGTTTACCACGAGAACCTTAGACGCAAGGAGTACCAGCCGGATACCCGGACCACGACAACCCTCCCAAAAAGCTTAACGGAATGGTTACCATGTGTCCGGCGCGCCGCGCCCGAATCCGCTATCCTGCCGCAGAGTCTCGCCTTTGCCGGGCGGTCCGCGGGCCCGTCCGGGTCGTGATCGTGCTGTGGACAGAGTTCCACCGGATCCATCGGAACCTCTCCGCCCACAGCCGCGCGGGCCGTGAGACCTTGCATCCGACCACGCCTTGCGGGATCTGGCCCGCTTTCTGTTTCCCCTCGAAGCTGAGGCCGACACGAGACGCTCCGATGGAGACGCTCCTCAACCGCGCGCACCTGGACCGCCAGACCTTCGGCGACGCCGACCTTGCCGGCGAGGTGCTGGCGCTGTTTTCCGGCCAGTGCGACCGGCTGATGCCCGGACTGGCCGATCCGGACCTGGCACCTGACGCCCGGGCGGACCTCGCCCATACGCTCAAGGGGTCGGCCCTCGGCGTCGGCGCCGACCGCGTGGCGGCGCTCGCCGGGCAGCTCGAAGCGGCCCTGCGGGCTGGCGACAGCGCGACGGCGCACGACCTCGAGCCCGCTCTCCTGCAAGCCGTGCGGGAGACCCTGGCCCTGCTCTGAGCCGCGAGCCGACAACCATGCTGCGGCGCGTGTGCCGCGCGACGCACGGCGCGCTTGCATTCCGGGGCGGCAGCCGCCAATCAGACCGCGCCGCATCCTTAAGTCCGATTTGCGGCCGCGCTCGAGGCTTCCGGAGTCCCAGATGGTCCAGATCACCTACGTCGATGCCGCCGGCACGCCCCGCACCGTGAAGGGCGAGGTCGGCTCGACCGTGATGGAGACCGCGATCCGCAACAACGTGCCGGGCATCGACGCGGAATGCGGCGGCGCCTGCGCCTGCGCGACCTGCCATGTCTATGTCGGCGAGGACTGGGCGGAGACCGTCGGACCGGCCGAGCCGATGGAGCAGGACATGCTCGACTTCGCCTCGGACGTGCGGCCGAGCTCCCGCCTGTCGTGCCAGATCCGCCTCAAGCCCGAGCTCGACGGCCTCACCGTCACCACCCCGGCCCGCCAGGGCTGAGGCGCAGGTCGACCGGTCCGCCTCGCCGGCCCATCCCTTCCGTTGGGGAATGATGACGCCCCACCTTGGGCCGGGCGCCGTGCGAGCCTCACATGATCCCGCCTGCGGGATCAAACCCCGCGACGGGACTGATCAGGCAAGCGGCCTAAACCGCGTCGGGCACGCACTTCCTTAATCAACGACGTTCGACAATCGCCATCGACATCCGGGGCACGCCCGGACGAGGAGGCGCGCCGTGACGAACCAGGCCCTGAGGATGGGCAACGACCGGGCAGGGGAGGATTGCGCCCTGTCGGATATCGCCGCGGCGGCGACGACCCTGCGCCAGGCCGCGCACGACAAGACGCAGCGCATCCGCCAGATCACAAGCCAGGTGAAGATGCTGGCCCTGAATGCCCGCATCGAGAGCAGCCGGGTCGGCGAACACGGGCGCGGCTTCACGGTGGTGGCCAACGAGGTCGGCGCCGTCGGCGAGGCCATCGCCGGCCTCGCCCGGGAGCTGGAGGCCGATGTCGACGGGCGCATCGTCGGGCTTCAGGAGCAGGTCTCCCGGCTGGTGACCCGGGCGCAGGGCGAGCGCCTGGTCGACCTCGCCCTCAATGCCGTGGAGCTGATCGACCGCAACCTCTACGAGCGGACCTGCGACGTGCGCTGGTGGGCGACCGACGCGGCGGTCGTGGCCTGCGCGGCGGCGCAGGGCACCGCGCAGGACCACAGCCCTGCCGCGGCGGCCTTCGCCGAGAAGCGGCTCGGCGTGATCCTGTCCGCCTACACGGTCTATCTCGATCTCTGGCTGTGCGACCTCGACGGCCGCATCCTCGCCACCGGCCGTCCGGACCGCTTCCCCGGCCTGCGCGGCCAGAGCGTGGCGCAGGAGCCCTGGTTCCGGCAGGCCGCCGCGCTCGCCTCGGGCGACGCGTATACGGCCGCCGACATCCGGGCGGAGAGCCGCCTCGGCGGCGCCCAGGTGGCGACCTACTGCGCCAGCGTGCGCCAGGACGGCGAGGCCGCGGGCCGCCCCCTCGGCGTGCTGGCGATCCATTTCGACTGGGAGCCGCAGGCGCGGGCGATCGTCCAGGGCGTCCGGGTCGCGCCCGAGGAACGGGCCCGCACGCGGGTGCTGCTCGTCGACGCGGCGCAGCGCGTGATCGCGGCGAGCGACGGGGCCGGCCTGCTGCGCGAGCGGTTGCCGTTCGACTTCGCGGATCCGGAGAGGGGCGTCGTTCCGACCCGGGACGCCAAGGGCCTCGTCGCCTATCACCGCACGCCCGGCTACGAGACCTACAGGGGCCTCGGCTGGTACGGCGTGATCGTCCAGCGGCCGTGAGTGTCTCCCACAAAACTCCCGGTCACCGTCGTTGATCATCGTGGCGGCGTCGGCGCAGCGGGAGTGTCGTGAGGTGCACTGAGCCGTCAGCGCAACAGGGCCCGCGTCGCCTGGTCGATCCCCTCCAGCGTCAGTGGGTACATCCGGTCGGAGACGATCTGCCGGATCATCGCATTCGATTGCGAGTAGCCCCACTGCGCCCGCGGCACCGGGTTGAGCCAGGCCACCTTCGGAAAGTGGGCCAGCACCCGCTCGAGCCAGACCCGGCCAGCCTCCTCGTTCCAGTGCTCGACCGAGCCGCCCGCCATCGCGATCTCGTAGGGCGACATCGCGGCATCGCCGACGAAGACCACCCGATAATCGGACGGATAGGTGCGGATCACGTCGAGGAGCGGCGTGCCTTCGGTGTGGCGCCGGCGGTTCTCCTTCCACACCGTCTCGTAGAGGCAGTTGTGGAAGTAGAAATGCTCGAAGTGCTTGAATTCCGTGCGGGCGGCTGAGAAGAGCTGCTCGGCCAGTTCGATGTGCCAATCCATCGAGCCGCCGACATCGAGGAACAGCAGCACCTTGACGGCATTGCGCCGCTCCGGCCGCAGCCGCAGGTCGAGCATCCCGTGGCGGGCGGTCTCGCGGATCGTGCCGTCGAGGTCGAGCTCCTCCGCCGCGCCGGTGCGGGCGAACCGACGCAGGCGCCGCAGGGCGAGCCGGATGGTGCGCGAACCGAGTTCCGCCGAGTCGTCCAGGTCCTTGAAGGTGCGCTGATCCCAGACCTTCACCGCCCGGAAGTTGCGGTTGCCGTCCTGGCCGATGCGGATGCCCTCCGGATTGTACCCGTAGGCGCCGAAGGGCGAGGTGCCCCCCGTCCCGATCCATTTCGAGCCGCCCTGGTGGCGCCCCTTCTGCTCGGCCAGCCGCTGCTTCAGGGTCTCGAACAGCGTGTCCCAGCCGAGCGCCTGGATCTGCGCCCGCTCCTCCTCGGTGAGGTACTTCTCCGCCAGCTTGCGCAGCCATTCCTCGGGGATGGCTTGCGGCTCCACCGCCTCGCCGACCGTCACGACGCCCTTGAAGACGCGGCCGAACACCCGGTCGAACTTGTCGAGGTTGCGCTCGTCCTTCACCAGGGCGGTGCGGGCGAGGTAATAGAAGTCCTCCACCCGCTGGTCGGCGAGGTCGCGGTCGAGGGCCTCGAGCAGGGTCAGGTACTCGCGCAGCGAGACCGGGACCTTGGCGGCGCGCAGCTCGGTGAAGAAGGTCAGCAGCATGGCGACGATCAACGCGCTGCACTGGCTTCGGGTCAAGCCCTCTTCGGCACCGGCTCGGGGACCCGTCGCCGCGCCTCCGAGGCGAGGTTCCAGACGATGCCGCCGACGATCAGCCCGGCGCCGAGGAACAGCCACGGATCGAGGATTTCGCCGTAGAGGCGCCAGCCGAGCAGCGCGATCAGCGGGATGCGCAGGAAGTCGAGGGGCATGACCAGGATGGCGTCGCCGCGCCGGTAGGCGCTGGTCAGGCACCAATGCGAGGTGAGCCCGGCGATGCACAACACCGCCAGCGCCAGCCCGTGCCGCCCCTCGAAGGCGTGGACCGGCACCGCCGGAAAGATCCGGCCGGCCGCGAGGTTCAGCGGCAGCTGAATCAGGTTCATCCAGAACAGGATCGACAGCACGCTCTCGGTCCGGGTCAGCGCCTTGGTGGCGACCGCCGTCAGCGCGAACATCACTGCCGCGCCCAGCACCACCAGGCTCGCCGGCTGCAACGCGGCGACGCCCGGCCGCAGCACCACCAGCACGCCGAGGAAGCCGAGGGCCACCGCCGCGACCCGGCTCGCGGTCAGCCGCTCGCGCAGGATCAGGACCGCCAGCAGCGTGACCCAGGCCGGCGTGGTGAATTCGAGGGCGAAGACGACCGCGAGCGGCAGCAGCGTGACGCCAAGAGACCAGGTGTAGTTGCCGCCCCAATGGACGAGGTTGCGTGCGAGATGCAACGGCAGCCGCCGCGCCGGGAGCGGTCGGCGGCGCAGGAGCGCGACCATCCCGACGATCGCCAACCCGGCTCCGGCCCGGGCCGCCAGGATGTCGAACAGGCCGAGCGCCGGTGCCACCTCGCGCACGGCTATGGCGGTGGCCGAGAAGGACAGCAGGGCGCCGGCCATCCAGAGGACGACGGCGAGGAGGTCGGGGAGGGGTCTCACCACTCGTCTTAAGGCCAGCGCACCGTCGGCGGCATCGAGGACAGGATCGACGCGACGTTGCCGCCGGTCTTCAGGCCGAAGATGGTGCCGCGGTCGTAGAGCAGGTTGAACTCGACGTAGCGGCCGCGCCGCACCTGCTGCTCGTGGCGGTCGGCGTCGGTCCAGGGGGTGGTGACGTTGCGCCGGACGATCTCCGGATAGATGCCGAGGAACGCTTCGCCCACCGCGCGGGTGAAGGCGAGGTCGGCGACCGGGTCGCCGGTCCAGTGATAGTCGTAGAAGATCCCGCCGATGCCGCGGGGCTCGTTGCGGTGCTTGAGGTGGAAGTACTCGTCGCACCACGCCTTGTAGCGGGCGTAATCGGCGGCCGGATGCCGGGCGCAGGCCGCCTCGAAGGCGGCGTGGAAGGCGATCGTGTCGGGGTCGCTCTGCGTGCGGCGCCGGTCGAGGACAGGGGTCAGGTCGGCCCCGCCGCCGAACCACGTCTTCGTCGTGACGACGAAGCGGGTGTTCATGTGCACGGTCGGCACGTGCGGGTTCCACGGATGGGCGATCAGCGAGATGCCGGTGGCGAAGAAGCGCGGATCCTCCGCGGCGCCCGGGATCTGGCCGCGGAACTCGGGGGCGAACTCGCCGTGCACCGCCGAGACGTGGACGCCGCATTTCTCGAACACCCGGCCGCGCAGCATCGCCATGGTGCCGCCGCCGCCCGGCGTGCCGGAATGGTCGGTCCGCTCCCAGGGCGTGCGCTCGAACCGCCCCGGACTGCGGGCCTCCGGGTCGAACGGCCCCGTCGCCTCCTCCTCCAGCCGCTCGAAGGCGGCGCAGATCCGGTCGCGCAGGGTGGAGAACCAGGTGGTCGCTGCGGTCTTGAGCGCGGCGATGTCGGGGGCGGCGTCGGTCATGGCCTTCTCATCCCATACCGGCGGGCGCGGGCCAAGACGTCAGACGGCCAAGGCGTCAAACGGGGCCGAGCTGGCGCAGCCCCTCGCCGAGGATCATCCCGGCCGCCACCGCCACGTTGAGCGAGCGCATCCCGGCCCGCATCGGGATCGCCACCCGGGCCTCGGCATCGGCGTGGACCGCCTCCGGCACCCCGGCCGATTCGCGCCCGACCATCAGGCAGTCGCCGTCCCGGAAGGCATGGGACGTGTAGGGGACGGACCCTCGGGTGGTGGCGAGCACCAGCCGGACCCCGGCCTCCCGGCGCCAGGCGTCGAAGGCGGCGTAGGAGCGGTGGCGGGTGATCGCGACGTGGTCGAGATAGTCGAGGCCGGAGCGGCGCAGGTGCCGGTCCGACACGTCGAAGCCGGCCGGCTCGATGATCTCCACGGCGACGCCGAGGCAGGCGGCAAGGCGCAGCATCGTGCCGGTGTTCTGCGGGATGTCGGGCTGGTAGAGGGCGAGGCGCAGCATCGTTCCGGGTCTGTCAGGGCCGATGGCCCGTCATACGCCGGTTGCCGGCCTGCGGCATCGCCCCCCGGTTGGCGGAGGGAAGCCGCCGCATAGCTGAGAGACCTGTTCCCCAGGAAGCCCCCATGTTCCTCGACTGGCTCGAGCGCCGCATCGACCCCTTCGCCCCCTTCGAGGAGGCTAAGCGCCCGCCCGATACGGTGGGGGGCTTCGCCTGGTTCTACCTGCGGCCGGTGCGGGGACCGCTCGCGGTGCTGTTCGTGACGGCTCTGACCGCCGGCAGCGTCGAGGCCTCGCTTTACCTGCTGATGGGCTGGTTCGTGGACATCCTGGCCCGGTCCGGCCCGGAGAACCTGTGGCGCGACCACGGAACCGGATTGATGCTGGCCGCCGGCCTGATCCTGGTGGTGCGCCCGCTCCTCGCCTGGCTGCACGAGGCGATCTCGAACCAGCTCGTGGTGCCGCAGACCACCGGTCTCATCCGCTGGCGCACCCACCTCTACACCCTCGGCCACGCCCTGTCGTACTTCCAGGCCGACTTCGCCGGGCGGCTCGCCAACCGGGTCACGCAGGTGGGGGTGGCGGTGCGCGAGCTCGCCATCGTGGTCATCGACACCCTGCTCTACGTCGCGATCTTCGCCGTCACGGCGGTGAGCCTGTTCGGGTCGATCAGCCCGTGGCTGGTGCTGCCGGTGCTGGTCTGGATCCTCGCCTATGCGGGGCTGACCACCTACTTCGTGCCTCGCGCCCGGGCGCGCTCGCTCAACGTCGCCGATACTCGCTCGGTCCTCGTCGGGCGAATCGTCGACAGCTACACCAACATCCTGACCGTCAAGCTGTTCGCCCGCGACCGCGAGGAGCGCTCCGCCGTGCGCGCGGCCACGATCGACCACACCGACGCCTACCTGCACTCGTTCCGTCTCGTCACCGCGGTCACCGGCACGCTCTCGCTCCTCAACAGCACCCTGATCGTCGCCACCGCCGGGGTGGTGCTCGCCCTGTGGTCACGCGGGCAGATGACGACGGGTGAGGGGGCGGCGGGCCTGGCCCTGGTGCTGCGGCTGATCGCGATGTCGGGTTGGGTGATGCAGACCGTGCGCGGGCTGTTCGAGCATATCGGCGTGGTGCAGGAGAGCATGCAGACCATCGCCCGCCCGCACGGCCTCACCGACCGGCCCGGTTCCCGCGACCTCGCGGTGACGGGCGGCGAGGTGCAGTTCGAGCGCGTCAGTTTCCATTACGGCCGGGAGGAGGCCGGGATCATCGGGGACCTGAGCTTGCGGATCGCGCCCGGCGAGAAGGTCGGCCTCGTCGGCCCGAGCGGGGCGGGCAAGACCACGCTGACCTCGCTGCTCCTGCGCCTGCACGACCTCGAGGGCGGGCGCATCCTGATCGACGGGCAGGACATCGCGGAGGTGACGCAAGCGTCCCTACGCCGGCAGATCGCCGTGGTGACGCAGGACACGTCGCTGCTCCACCGCTCGATCCGCGACAACATCGCGTATGGCCGCGAGGACGCCACGGAAGCCGAGATCGTCGCCGCAGCGAAGGCCGCGCATGCCGACGCCTTCATCCGCGACCTCACCGACCACAAGGGCCGCGGCGGCTACGACGCCCAGGTCGGCGAGCGCGGCGTCAAGCTGTCGGGCGGCCAGCGCCAGCGCATCGCGATTGCCCGGGTGATCCTGAAGGACGCGCCGATCCTGATCCTCGACGAGGCGACCTCGGCCCTCGATTCGGAGGTCGAGGCGGCGATCCAGAGTTCCCTCGACCGGCTGATGCAGGGCAAGACCGTGCTCGCCATCGCCCATCGCCTCTCGACCATCGCGGCCCTCGACCGGCTGGTCGTGCTCGATCGCGGCCGCATCGTCGAGGAGGGGCGGCATGCCGATCTGGTGAAGGCCGGGGGGCTCTACGCACGCCTCTGGGCGCGGCAATCCGGGGGGTTCCTGGGGGAGGATGAGGAGCGGGCTGCAGCGGAGTAGGTGGGCTGAGGTTTCGCGTCATCAAGGCAGGATCGAACCACTCACCGCCAGACGTCAGTGAACTCTCGTCGATCACGCAACAGTATTTCTACCCTCCTCGTCATCCCGGGGTCGCGCAGCGGAACCCGGGATGACGTGGAGAAGTGTCGAGGCGCGTGCCGGACTGGTCGACGCCCGGATCACCCGCCGATATTGTAGGCGGCGAGCGCCGCCATGTTGACGAGGTCGGAATCGGTCGCCCCGAGCGGGACGATCTGCACCGCCTTGTCGAGCCCAACGATCAGCGGCCCGAGCACCTGGGCGCCGCCGAGCTCCTGCAGCATCTTGGTGGAGATCGAGGCCGAGTGGAAGGCCGGCATCACCAGGACGTTGGCCGGTTGCTTGAGGCGGCTGAACGGATACTGGGCGAGCAGGTCCTTGTTGAGGGCGACGTCGGCCGACATCTCGCCGTCATACTCGAAGTCGACCCGCATCCCGTCGAGGATCTTCACCGCCTCCTGCACCTTCTCGGCGCGTTCGGCCTTCGGGTGGCCGAAAGTCGAGAAGGACAGCATCGCCACCCGCGGCTCGTAGCCGAGGCGCCGCGCCACGCCGGCGGCCTCGATGGCGATGCCGGCGAGTTCCTCGGCGCTCGGCATCTCGTGGATCGCCGTATCGGCGACGAGCACCGCGCGGCCGCGGGCGAGGCAGAGCGAGACGCCGATCACCCGGTGGCCGGGCTTGTGGTCGATCACGCGGCGCACGTCCTCCAGCGCGATCGAGTAGTTGCGGGTGGTGCCGGTCACCATCGCATCGGCGTCGCCGAGCGCCACCATCGAGGCCGCGAAGTGGTTGCGGTCCTGGTTGATCAGGCGCTGGCAGTCGCGGAACAGGAAGCCCTTGCGCTGCATCCGGGCATAGAGGAACTGCGCGTAGACGCTGTTGCGGTGCGACTTCGCGGCGTTGTGGATCTCGATGTTGTCGCGGCCCGAGAGGTCGATGCCGGCGGCCTCGGCGTTCGCCATCACCCGGTCCTCGCGGCCGACCAGGATCGCGGTGCCGAGGCCCTGGTTGACGAACGAGACCGCGGCGCGGATCACCACCTCCTCCTCGCCCTCGGCGAAGACGACGCGCTTGGGGAACTTGCGCACCCGCTCGAACACCCGGTTGAGGGTGCCGGCGACGGGGTCGCGCCGCGCCGAGAGCTGGGCCCGGTAACGGTCCATGTTCACGATCGGCCTGCGGGCGACGCCGGTCTCCATCGCGGCCTTGGCCACCGCCGGCGGCACGGTGTGGATCAGGCGCGGGTCGAACGGCACCGGGATGATGTATTCGCGCCCGAAGCGCGGCCGGGCGCCCTGATAGGCCGCCGCGACCTCGTCCGGCACGTCCTCGCGGGCCAGCGCGGCGAGCGCCTGCGCGGCCGCGATCTTCATCTCCATGTTGATCGTGGTCGCGTGCACGTCGAGCGCGCCGCGGAAGATGTAGGGAAACCCTAAGACGTTGTTGACCTGGTTCGGATAGTCCGAGCGCCCGGTCGCCACGATGGCGTCGTCGCGGACCTGGGCCACCTCCTCGACGGTGATCTCCGGATCGGGGTTCGCCATCGCGAAGATGATCGGCTGCGGCGCCATCGCGGCGATCATCTCAGGGGTGAAGGCGCCCTTCACCGAGAGGCCGAACACGATGTCGGCGCCCTCCATGGCCTCGGCAAGCGTGCGCTTCGCGGTCGCGACGGCGTGGGCCGACTTCCACTGGTTCATGCCCTCGGTGCGGCCCTGGAACACCACCCCCTTGGTGTCGCACAGGATCACGTTCTCGGAGCGGAAGCCCAGCGCCTTGACGAGCTCGATGCAGGCGATGCCCGCCGCGCCCGCGCCGTTGACGACGAGGCGCGCCTCCGCGATGTCGCGGCCGGTGAGGTGCAGGGCGTTGATGATGCCCGCCGCCGAGATGATCGCGGTGCCGTGCTGGTCGTCGTGGAAGACCGGGATGTCCATCAATTCCCGCAGGCGCTCCTCGATGATGAAGCACTCGGGAGCCTTGATGTCCTCCAGGTTGATGCCGCCGAAGGTGGGCCCGAGATAGCGCACGCTGTTGATGAACGCGTCCGGGTCCTCGGTCCCGACCTCGAGGTCGAAGGAATCGATGTCGGCGAAGCGCTTGAACAGGACCGCCTTGCCTTCCATCACCGGCTTGGAGGCGAGCGCGCCGCGGTTGCCGAGGCCCAGGATCGCGGTGCCGTTCGAGATCACCGCCACGAGGTTGCCCTTGGCGGTGTAGTCGTAGGCCAGCTCCGGATCGTCGGCGATGGCCAGCACCGGCACGGCGACCCCCGGCGAGTAGGCGAGCGACAGGTCGCGCTGCGTCGCCATCGGCTTCGTCGCCACCACCTCCAGCTTGCCGGGGCGGCCCTGCTGGTGGAACTGCAGCGCCTCCTGATCGGTGAAGGTCGGGCGCTTGCGGCGGGTGACGGGGCGGGACTCGCTCATGCCAGGCTCTTCTTTCAACGACAGGTTCGCGCTGCCGGCGGGACACGTCCCTTAGGGCCATGACTCGGCCGGCTCAAGCGGGGCTGCGGCGCCAACGCCCGCCCGCCCGGCATTTTCAGCCGGGGACGACCATCCCCATCTTCCCCGTTCTGCCACTCTGGAGCCCGGCCGCGGGCCTCTGTTAGTCTGGCGGACCAGGATCGCCGCGGATCCGACCACAGCCTCAAGGTCACCGGCCCGAGATCTCATGACGATGGACAGCGACACCGGTCGCCTTCTGCGCGACGAGCCTTACGACCTCGGCGAGGCGGCGCCTCCGCCGCCCACCCGCGGCCGGCGCGCCGCTGCCGCCGACGACGAGGCCAAGGTCTCGCCGATGATGGCGCAGTACATCGAGATCAAGGCGGCGAATCCCGACTCCCTGCTGTTCTACCGCATGGGGGATTTCTACGAGCTGTTCTTCGAGGATGCCGAGATCGCCTCGCGGGCGCTCGGCATCGTGCTCACCCGCCGCGGCAAGCATGGCGGGGCCGACATCCCGATGTGCGGCGTGCCGGTGGAGCGCTCCGACGACTATCTCCAGCGGCTGATCGGGCTCGGCCACCGGGTCGCGGTCTGCGAGCAGACCGAGGATCCGGCCGAGGCCAAGAAGCGCGGCGGCAAATCGGTGGTGCGGCGCGAGGTGGTGCGCCTCGTCACCCCGGGCACCATCACGGAAGACCGCTTGCTGGACCCCGGCCGGGCCAACGTGCTCCTGGCGCTCGCCCGCCGGCGCGCGTCCGACTCGGCCTGGGCCTACGGCTTGGCGGCCGTCGACATCTCGACCGGGCGGTTCTCGCTCGGCGAGGTCGAGGGGGCGGGTCTCGCCGCCGAGATCGCCCGCCTCGATCCGCGCGAGATCGTGATGGCGGAATCCCTCCACCAGGATCCCGACCTCGCGCGCCTCTGGCGCGACACCCGCGCCGCCGTCACCCCGGTCGGCCGCGGCGATGTCGATCCGGCCTCCGCCGAGCGGGCGCTGAAGGAGCAGTTCGGCGTCCAGACCCTCGACGGCTTCGGCGCCTTCAGCCGGGTCGAGGTCGCGGCGGCCGGGGCCGTGCTGCACTACATCGCCCGCACGCAGCTTGGCGCCAAGGTCACGTTAAGCCCGCCGACCCGCCAGGCGGCGGGCGCGAGCCTGATGATCGACGCGGCGACGCGGATGAATCTCGAACTCACCCGCACCCTCTCGGGCGAGCGGGCGGGCAGCCTGCTCGCCGCCATCGACCGCACGGTCGGCGGGGCCGGCGCGCGCCTCCTGGCCGAGCGGCTGGCCGGCCCCTCGACCGACCTCGCGCTGATCCGGCGCCGGCACGATGCGGTCGAGTTCCTGGTGGCGGAGGGGGCCCTGCGGGCGGAGCTCAGGACCGAGCTCGCC
>JAEWKL010000411.1 GCA_023386115.1 Pseudomonadota bacterium | reverse complement strand
CAGCATGATCGCCGAGGCGAGAAGGCCGAGGCCCGGGGCGGCGAAGGGGGTCGTGCCGAAAAACGGCATCGGGATCGCGTTCTGAATCGCCGGCGTGCCAGGCATCGCCGACATGGTGAAGGTCGAGGTGCCGAGCGCGATCGCGGCCGGCATCAGCCGGCGCGGGATGGAGGCGGACCGGAACATGGCCTCGGCCATCGGCGCGAGCACGAAGAAGGCGACGAACAGGCTGACGCCACCGTAGGTGACGACGGCCCCCGCCAGCACGACGGCCAACATGGCCCGTTGTGTCCCGAGCCGTGCGATCATCCACTGCGCGATGGCCGACACCGAGCCGCTGTCCTCCATCAACTTGCCGAACAGGGCGCCGAGGAGGAATAGGGGGAAGAACTGTGCCAGGAAGCCGGCGGCGCTGCCCATAAAGGTCTGTGTCCAGTGGGCGAGGAGCGGCTCGCGAGCGAAGGCCGCCGCCAGCAGGGCCGCGAGCGGGGCGAGCAGCATGATGCTCCAGCCCCGGAAGGCCAGCCACACGAGCAGCGCGAGGGCGAGGATGATGCCGACGAGCCCCATGCGTTACGCCCCATCCAGCAGGCGGTCGATGTCGAGTGTCGAGCGGTGCCCGAGGTCGCTGCCGCGCTCGGCGAGGAAGGCATCTGCGGCGCGCCGTCCCTCGTCGCGCAGTAGGGCGAGAAAGGCGCCCTCGGCGTTGAGCTTCGAGGAGGCGCCGAACTCCATCAGCCGCTCGCTGCGCACGACATGGATGCGCATGCGCGCCCAGTGCGCGGTCTCCGCGCCGCCCGGGTCGGCGACCTGGCGAAGCAGCGCGATCATGCGCAGCTCCTTCAACAGCACCGCATTAAACGACACCTCGTTCACTCGGTTGAGAATGTCCCGCGCCGTGCGGGGCAGCTCGGGCCGCTCGACCGGGTTGATCGCCACGAGGAGAATGTCGTCCGCCACGCACTCCCGGACGAGCGGCGTGATGGTCGGGTTGCCCGCGTAGCCGCCGTCCCAATACGCCTCGCCGTCGATCATCGCGGCCTGGAACAGGGTGGGAAGGCAGGCCGAGGCGATCAGGACCTCCGGCGAAAGGTCCGCGTTGCGAAACACGCGCGGCCTTCCGGTGCGCACGTTGGTGGCGGTGATGAACAGCTTGATCGGGGCGCGAGCCAGGCGGCTGAAATCCACCGACGCCGTGAGGATCTGGGCGAGCGGGTTCGCCGAGCCGAAATCGTAGGGCGAGAAAACTCGCGCCATCAGGTCCAGCGCGAGGTAGACCGGGGAGTGATCGAGGGTCCAGCGGCCCAGGACGACGTCGAGCGGGCTTCGCTGCAGGGGACTAAGCGCGGCGGCATCGGAGACCTGCTGCCAGAACCGGGCAAGCGCCTCCCGTGCGCCAGCGCGTCCGTCGCGAGCGTAGCCGTCCACCAACACGGCGGCGTTCATGGCGCCGGCCGATGTGCCCGAGATGCCCTCGATCTCGATCCAGGGCTCCTCCAGAAGGCGGTCGAGGACCCCCCAGGTGAATGCCCCGTGCGACCCGCCTCCCTGCAACGCCAAGTCGATCAGCTGCCGGGGACGCGGCTTCACGCTCTGGCTCATCTCGGCTCCCCCGTCACCCGGGTTGGATTGATCTCACGCTATGACATCGGGCCGGTGCACCAGAGCATTTAAGCAAACGATCTCGGAGCGACGGCGAGACCTCAAAACCGACCTCAGGGTGCGATCAACCTGCGCCGTATCGCATATCTGACCAGCTCCGCGATGTTTCTGAGCCTCAGCTTATGCATCGCCGAAGCCTTGTGCGACTCGACGGTCTTGGGGCTCAGGTTGAGCTTTTCGGCAATGTCCTTGATGTTGCACGCTTCCGCAATGAGTCGAATGATCTGCCTCTCCCTCATCGTCAGCATCGGGCGTCGCTGGAAATCGCTCGCCCAGACCTCCGCGAGCGATGTCGAGGCAGTTGTGCTGAGATAAGTCCTGCCTCTCGCCACTGCATCCAAAGCCAGCAACATGTGGTCGACGGCTTCACTCTTTAGAAGATAGGCCCGCGCACCGGCCTGTAAGGTCTCATGAATCAGATCTTTCTCGGCATATCCTGTCAGCATTATCACCCTTGTATCCGGAAAATATTTTCTAATATCTAATATCACTTCCGAAGAATTGAAATGCGGCGGTAAATATTCCAGTATTATAGCATCAGGTCGGCTCGCCTGTGCGATATCTATGGTCGATTTGATGTCGGACGCTTCTCCGCAAACTTCATGACTGCGGGAACTTTCCAAGATGGCACGAACGCCTCTCCGCACGATATCATGCTCATCAGCGATTAGAACACGCATCGTGCACCCGTCGGCCTGTCTGAAGACAACAAGGACACACATATAATAGCATCTCGGCTCTAGGTTGTAAAATAACAAAAATTACTCAACCCAACCTGTCGCAAACGTAAGGCTCGCAATGCAATGTGATGCTATGATTTCAGCCTCTGCGCTCAGGCGAATACTTTCGCGAGCAAAGCGATCGCGAACGATCGAACTGCCGGCGCAGAATCAAAATCCCTGCCGTGCAGGGTCGCCTGCTCTCGCGCTTTGGGCGGATCCCGCCCTCGCCGGCCGGTGTGACGAGGAGGAGACGGCGTCATGCACGAACCGGCGATCGGCCGCGCGTTGATCGGCCTCTGCGCCGTTTTCCTGATCGGCGCCGCGCTCTCCCTCGCTCAAACAGTCTTCGCGCCGGTCGCTTTCGCGCTCTTCGTCATAGCCGTCGTCTGGCCGGTCCAGCGGCGGCTCCAGAAGGCGCTGCCGAAGCTCGTCGCCCTCGTGGTCACCGTATCGACCACGACGGTGATCATCGCGACGTTTGCGTCGATATTCGCGTGGGGCTTCACCCGAGTCGTCCGGTCGGTGATTGCCGACGCAGCCCGCATCCAGGCGATCTACGCCCAGATGGCGGAGTGGCTGGACACCCACGGCATTGTGCTCGCAGGTCTCTGGGCCGAACACGTCAATGTGCACGGGATGCTCCGCGTGTTGCCGGAGGTCATGAACCGAATGAGCGGAATGGCCACGTTCCTGTTCGTGATTCTGATCTACGTTGTCCTCGGCCTGCTCGAGGTGGAGGACGTGGCGAGACGGCTCCGCCTCGCACCACGGCGGGAGATCGGGGAGGTCCTGCTTGTCGCGAGCGCGAGGACGGCCGCCAAGCTGCGTCGCTTTATGCTCGTCAGGACCGTGATGAGCCTGTTGACGGGGCTCCTCGTGGGGGCGTTCGCCTCACTCACGGGCGTCGCCCTCGCGGTCGAATGGGGGGTCATCGCGTTCGTGTTGAACTACGTCCCGGTGATTGGGCCGCTCGTCGCCACGACCTTCCCAACCCTCTACGCGACGGCGCAGTTCTCGTCATGGCAGGCGGGCCTGACCGTCTTTGCCTGCCTCAACCTCATCCAGTTCCTGGTGGGGAGCTACCTGGAGCCACGCGTCGCCGGCAACGCCCTGTCGATCTCGCCATTCGTGATCCTGTTCTCTGTCTTCTTCTGGACGTTTCTGTGGGGCATCCCCGGCGCGTTCATCGGTGTGCCGATCGTGATCGCGATAGTGACGCTGTGCGAGGAACATCCCTCGAGCCGCTGGCTGGTCGCGTTGGTGGCGACGCACGGCAGGCGAGTACGATAACCGTCACTATGTACTGCGTAGGTTGTTCTCTCACGGAAAAGGCGGCGTCGCGGATTGTGTCTTACCGGCATAGCCGCGTTGCAGAACCTCGAAGCTCGCCTGCAACTTCTTCTTCAAGAATGCAGTTGCGGATGCATCTTATTTCACCATCTCGGCTTGAACGGAACGCGTGGTGCCATTTGCAGCCGCTCGAAATAGTCTACATCAAGCAGATTGTGTTGAAAAACTCCAGCTCCAGCCGGAACGGCGCCCCGTACAAAGCGCCGTGGAGAAGAAAGTTCTATGTGAACCAGCTCTGCTGGATGTGCACGCGGACCCTTGGCACCTGCAGAAGATAACTGTTCTCCTGGTCGGGGCATGGAACAACGCCGCAGGCGCCGCCTCCGAGTTTTTCAACAAAATCGGCATCGAGCGGCCATTCTGCCGCCGACGCTCGAAAGCGTAGAAGTGGTGCAATACTCACGCTCGTTATTCGGGCGCTGAAATGCTGTATCCCCTTCCGCAGCCGTTCGAGCGGGCAACTCGATCGCAATTGTGTGCCGTCAGGCTCAGTGTGAGTCTGGGGGGAACGAGCTTGTAATTTTTGGCGAGATCCTGTGATTTTTCTCTAGGCAATCCAGCTTCAGCGCGCGGGGTCTTCCCGCCGCACAAGACGTGCCCCGGTTGGGGCCCGCCCGATCAGAGGATCGGCAGCTTGGACCCGCGGCCCGCGGAGGTGCGCAGCACCATGGCGAGGCAGATGGCGCAGCTTTGCCAAATCGATGGATGGCAGCTCAAGGGCCGTCCTGAGATGAGGGGGCTCAGTTGAGCCCCCTGTCACCCCGACCCTCGGCAGCACCACGAACACCAAAGCGTCCACGGCCGGCGCATCCATCACAAAGCAGCCGCACGCTTCGGGGTCAGTCTGGCTACTGCGAGGCGCTGGTACCCTGAGAAGCCATTCGGCGAAGCCTGGAGCGCTTCGCGCCAGATGATTGTTGAGCCTACGTTGCCTTCGCTGGCTACGTCGCAATCTGGTCGAGTGCCGCTCTAGAATAGAGACCGTGGCCGACACCATCCCTCAATGCTCCCGGGGATCGCCAGGGCTGGCTCTAGCGCCCATTGTCGTGCCATACGGGTTTGAGACTCGCCGACCGCCATTGGCCGTCCCAAGCTCAGAGCGGTGTCAAGCGAGTGGTGACGAGATGATAGAAAACGAGCGACATTCAGCGGCAATCGTCTAAATCTGTTGATCCCACTCACGCGCGAATGCGTGCCGACGAGGAGGCGGTAGCCCCATGTCACTGTCGATCAAAGCTGAGCGGGCGCTCGTAACGCACGACGAGTTCGAGATGCTCGGTCAAACCCATCATCCCGCACTCGGCAGCATCTCCAACGACGCATTGTCGGATGCTCGACGGCGCATCCGCGATCTCCGCGACAAGGAGCGGACGTTCGCCCGAGACATGCGGCGCAGCATCCGCGGCAAGGGCGAGCAGCGGGGCGGTAGCTTCCCAGGCAATGTCGATAAGCCCGCACGCAGGAAACAGGTCTTTGCCAGCGCTTTGAAGCGCGTGAACGGTGAAGTGAACCGGCGACGCGCGGTCGCTGCGCGGGACGCACTGAAGGATGCCGCACGCCGAGCCATTGGGATGAAGAATGCCGCACGCAGTCATCGCACACCTGCGTATCGAACCAGTCGTGCAGGCATGACGCGGATCGAAAATGAGCGTACCCGCAAAATCATTCAGCCTGCCAAGGTTGGTAGCATTTCTCAGGCGACCAAGAACACTCAGGCAGCGCGGGACGCCCGTGAGTAAAGAATCATCCCATTAGGCCGCGTCGGCGCCGGACTGACGTCCCCCCATCGCTTTGATCCAGCCTGAGTGCGAGTTTTCCGGTTTTGTAAGACCCCGCCGGGAGGAGCAGAGCCGTGAAGAAGAGCAGGTTCACCGAGGAGCAGATCGCCTTCGCGCTAAAGCAGGCCGAGACCGGAACGCCCGTGGCGGAGGTGCTGCGCCGGATGGGCATCTCCGAGCAGACGTTCTACCGCTGGAAGAAGCTCTACGGCGGCTTGGGCACAGGCGAGCTGCGACGGCTGAAGCAGCTGGAGGAGGAGAACCGCAAGCTCAAGCAGCTCGTGGCCGATCTGAGCCTCGACAAGCATATCCTGCAGGACGTGCTCGCAAAAAAGCTCTGACGCTTGCTCCGCGACGCGAGCTCGTGCACCAAGTTCAGGAGGCGCACGGGGTGAGTGAGCGACGCGGCTGCGTCGCGCTCGGCGTCGGTCGGTCGAGCATTCGTTACCGCTCGACCAAGCCCGATCAGGCACCGCTGCGGATGCGCATCCGTGATCTCGCCAAGAATCGGGTGCGCTACGGCTACTTCCGGATCTACATCCTGCTGCGCCGGGAAGGCTGGCGGGTAAACCACAAGCGGGTCCACCGGCTCTACAAGGACGAGGGCCTGAGCCTGCGGCTCAAGCGGCCGCGCCGGCACGTCAGCGCGGCCCACTGGGAGCGTCGGCCTGCCCCGGTGCGGCCCAACGAGCGCTGGTCGATGGACTTCGTCTCCGACGCGCTCTTCGACGGCCGCCGGCTACGAGCCTTGACGGTGGTGGATGCCTTCACGCGCGAGGCTCTGGCGATCGAGGTGGATCAGGGTATCAGGGGCGAGCAGGTCGTGGCTGTCGTCGCCCGCTTGGCACTCCTGCGCGGAGCACCGGGCACGATCCAGGTCGACAACGGGCCTGAGTTCGTCTCGAAGGCGCTCGACCGCTGGGCCTACGAGAACAGCGTCGCGCTGGATTTCTCGCGGCCAGGCAAGCCGACCGACAACGCGCTGGTCGAGTCGTTCGACGGGCGGCTGCGCGACGAGTGCCTGAACGCGAACTGGTTCTTGTCGCTGGCCGAGACGCGAGGGGCAAGATCGAGGCGTGGCGGCGGCAGTACAACGAGAGCCGTCCTCACACAGCTCTGGGATGGCGGACGCCCCAGGAATTCGCCTTGGCGCCGGCCCGAGAGGCTGCCGAATGAGATCCGGAGGCCCACCCTTCAGCCGGACCAAGATCCGGGGGACCGTCAAATCGACGCCGAGGCGCTCGGCGATCTCCAGCGCCTGTTCCAGCTCCTCGTCGCTGTCGTTCCAGCGGAACAGTAGGTAGCGCTAGACGATGATCGGCCTGCGGAGGCCCAGGCGCGTCTTGGCTTGGCAGAGGTTCTCCAGCCCCTTCAGGGCGAGATCGACGCGGCCATTGACGTGGTAGCGCGCATAGCTTTCCTGGCGCACGCCGCTGATCGTGAAGGTGATGTGGTCGATCTCGGCAGCGGCGACTCGGTCGGCCCGATCCAGCTTCGACAGCGGGATGCCGTTTGTGCTGGTGACGACCTCCACCGAGGGGCAGGCCTGGCGCAACATGGTAAGCATGTGCTCGGCCTGCCTGTGCACGAACGGATCGCCGTAGTTGAAGAAGTACACGTATTTCAATCCGGACTGGACCTGCCGCAGGAGGCTGCCGAAGACTTCGACGTCGAGGCTATCCTTGTCGCGTGTGCGGATCCCGGCGGCATTGTTGGGAATGCAGGCCGTGTTCGGACAGCGCAGGTTGCACAGAACCGTCGGCTCGACAATCAGGGTGGTCGGCAAGGCCGGCCGCGCCGGCGGCATCTCGTCCGGGTTCTCGATCAACTCGTACAGGCTGCAGTCGCTGCAGCGATAGCCCTGGCTCAGCTTCTGCTGTAACTGGGCGATCTCGGGATTGTTAAAGATCTCAGCAACCGACTGGGACCGGACTTTTCCGTAGCTCCGGTTGGCGTGCGGATCGTCGAGGCCGCAACTGACGTTCCCGTCGGAATGGACCGTCATGCTGTCTTCGAGCCATTGGCACCGATAACGGCGACCGTCCGGAGGCAGCATCTCTTCGCTCGGCGTCCTGTTCTTCCGGTTGACGCGTGCTGGCTCTCCACTACCGCCCCTCCTTCTACCACTGCACGGATCCCGCGCGTTCCAAGCCCCCGGGAGACAAGGCACCACAGCGGACATTCAGTGTGGCAGGCCGAACAGGGCGTGGCCGTTGCAGTAAAGTATCAGCCATCGACCTATACGCGCCGCGAGGCCGCCAAGGGAGGCCGACGGCCGCCGCGCGTTGGCTGCCGGTTTCACAGATCGAAGCTCGTCGGCATCATCACCACGCCGCGGATCGTCATGCCGCACGGCCGCGTCAGCATGAACATCACCACGTCGGCCACCTTCGCCGGCTCGAGCGTCTGCCGGAGGCGCAGGCCTCCGGCAGGTTCTCGGCTGGCCAGTCGGCGAGCAAGGCGGGGACGACCGGGCTGGGCGAGATCGCCCCGATCCGTATGCCGAGCTTGATCCACTCAGCCGTAACCTCGTGCACGTCGACCGAGCACGGGATCAGGATCCCGCAGAGATCGCCGCGGAGCATGCCGGTCTGAGGCCCGACGCCAAACAGCAGCAGCGTGTCCCAACCGGCAGCGTGCGCCTGCATGCCCCAGCGCTCGACGAACTCCTGGCAGCGGCGGTGCGTCTCGCGCCATTCCTCGTCGCGAAGACCTCGGCACGGGATGACGCCCGGTGACAGGCTCGCGAGGCCGCGGGACCATTCGAGGACGGTGGTGGGATGGTGGATGCCATGCCCCCTGCCCTATCCCGCTCCAGGCTCAATGGCGATGCCTCGGGTCACGCGAGGGGCTTGCCGGACACGCTGCTCCCGGGTACCAACGGGCAGGGTTTCTGTCGCCGTTTCTGTCGCCCAAGCTATGGCCCAGCCACAGATGACGCGCTAAGATGCTGAAGACAAAAACCGAGGGCCTGTAGCTCAATGGTTAGAGCCGACCGCTCATAACGGTCTGGTTGTAGGTTCGAGTCCTACCGGGCCCACCACCCTTTCCCCCTCAAGGGGTTAGAGCTGACCAAAGCGACATTATCGACATCGATTAGCGATAGGGACCCTTGCTCTCGAAGCTAGCGTCTCATCGGTCGTCACAGTGTTGCACCCTAGGCACGCCTACGAGGTAGTCGAGGCAGCAGAACCACGCGAGCTGTGCGATGCGCCCCCACAACCTACGCCCTCTGGCACCGACAGCACCCGTGGTTGCTATTACGTGCGCTCGTAGCCGCAGTCCGACAACGTCTCGCCAGGGGGCCAACGAAATTCGTCAGCGAGCGTGGCCGCGGGCGACCAATTGACCCCGCAGATAAGGGATCACGTCAAAGAGCCGCTCTTGCCCGTTGGTTCGTCTACACGTCGCCAGGAACCGTTCTATATGAGGCGGGGTTTTCAGCATCCGCCTCAGGACCTCGTCACGGCGCTCTTCCTCTTGGCGGTCTTCCATGCCGATCCCCGATGAACTCGCCCACCCGGGTCACCTGAAGATTGAGTGGGCCAAACATCACGTCAACGATCTTGAGCGGGCCACAAGCGCCATTATGGCGCAAAAGCCGTTCAAGCTCATGGTCCGCATTCAGCCCAAGGCCGGCAAACTCTCCTACGCGAGTAAAGCCGAGAAGCCCATCCCAAGTGAGATCGCCCTCATCATCGGCGACGCGGTTCACAACCTCCGGTCGGCGCTGGATCTCACCATGTTCGCGCTCGCCAGCGGCAAGTCGCCGAGCCCCCACAGGATCGAATTTCCATTCCCGCGCGAAGCGAACGGTTTGGAAGACGCCATGAACGCGGCTCAGTAAAAGTCGCCGGAAAAAAGGTCGCCGAAGCGGTGCGCGCGATCAGGCCGTATCCTGGTGCGAACGAACTGCTCAGCGGGCTCCATCGCCTCGACGTCCGCGACAAGCACCGGCTTCTGGTTCTCGCGCGCCGAGTGACGGACATAACGGGTGACGAGGTCGCAATCCTCACCGGGGCGCCGTTCACCGGCCCTGGCGTCCTCCGATACACGGGCCCGGAAGACGGCGACATCTTCGAACAGCGTTTGAGCTTCGCCAACCGGCAGCAAAGACGAAAGCTTGTCAGGGAGCGAGGCGACTGGGAAGAAGAAGCACACTTCCAACCCGCCTTCCAAGTAGCGTTCGGTGAAAGACAGCCGTTCGAGGGCCAACCGTTCATTGCAACGTTGCGTAAATGTATTAATATGGTTGATGATATCATGTATATTCTGGTTGAATGATTTCTCCATCCGGACAATGCCTGATATTTTTCTACGTTGTTACCTCATGTATATAACTGCCGTTTCGCCCGACGATAATTACTGAACAAGCTGCACACTGCTATGCGACAGTCGAAACGACTGAGGCAAGCTGAGTGAAAAGCTTAAGCACTTATCTTCCGTCCGCCTATTAATAATGAAAGCGTCACTGAATACCATAATCAACAATTTACTCGATGGTCACTCAACAGATCACTGAGAATACCACGTCGATTGCGACATTATGTCTTTCATTATACCAGCGTCCCTAGAGTTTGATCTGTACCCAGTCACGCGAGGTGATGGAGGTGACGAGATCTGGATCGTTGGCAAAGAAGTTCCAGGCGTCGCAGCAGGCGTCGACGATCTGCCGGTAGTCGCGGAACACCCGATTGGCGAGCTTGTTCTGGCGTAGGGACTGTCAGACCCGTTCCATCGGGTTCAACTCCGGAGACGACGCCGGCAGGTGCAGCAACGTGATGGTGTCCGGCACCACCAGGCCGCGCGGGCGGCGTATCGTGGCGGTGCCGTGATAGCCGGCGCCGTCCAGAACCAGGATCGCGTGCGCGCCGGGCGCGACCTGCTGGCTGATCTCGGCCAGATGCAGCGACATCATCGCGGTGTTCACCGTCGGCAGCACCAACGCCGCGCTGGTGCCGCGCGCCGGGCAAGCCGCCCCGAACACGTACGTCCACTTGTCGCGCTGGTCACGTGGCGCCCGCGGGCGCGTGCCCTTGCCGCCCAGACCCGCGTCAGCGTGCCCTGCTGACCGACGCGCGCCTCGTCCGGGAACCAGATCTCGAGCGGTTTGTCGCGGACGGGCTCGGGCAGGATCTCTGCCACGCGCGCGGCGAAGTTTTTTCAAACGCCTCCTGGGTCTCATCGGTGGCCTTGGGGTGCTGCGGGCGCACCGAGAGCCGCACGAAGCCGAGTTCCGCCAGGTGCTTGCCGACCGTGCGCTCGTGCATCTCGACCCCGAACAGTTCCTTGATGCGTGCCTGCAGGTCGACCCGACGCCAGCGCACCACGCCATCCCTGTCGACGTCCGGTCCCGCCTCGACCAAGGCAGCCAGAGCCTGCTTTTGCCCGGGCGTCAGCTTGGCGGCGCGGCCCGGCGCCTTGCGGTCGCTCAGACCCGCCAGCCCCTCGGCGTTGTAGCGGTGGACCCAGTCGCGCAGGGTCTGGCGGTCCATGCCGCAGGCGCGGGCGGCCGTGGTGCGATCAGCGCCCTCCAGCACCAGGGCGAGGGCCAGCATGCGACGGGCGGCTGGGATGCTGGGCGCCGTGGAGGAGGCCGCGCGCAACGCCTCGGC
>JAEWKL010000282.1 GCA_023386115.1 Pseudomonadota bacterium | reverse complement strand
CCCCCCCCCCGCGCCCCCTAATTCCGCCAGCCCGAGTCTAATCTTCGGGAGCCGATCGGACAGGCTCTCACCGCGTGTCCGCGCACTCCCGACAGTGTCGATAGCGCCCGCCACGGCGGCGGCGGACGATGGCGCGAAATTCGCCAGCATGGCCGAAAACCAAGCTTGTTCTCATTCCAGAACGCACATACGTTCGGTGTGCGAACGAATGACCGACCGGCCAGTACCGCCACCATGGCCGGGACGCGTGGGGGGTATGATGCGGACGTCGCTCCTGTTCACGATCGTGCTCGGCTCTCTCTGCTTCGGCGCCACGGCGGCGACGGCCGATGTCGTCAAGGTCGGGGTCATCGGCACCTTGTCGGGTCCCTACGCGTTGTTCGGGAAGAACTTCCGGATGGGCATCGACGCGTGGGTCGCCCAGAACGGCAAGGCCGCCGGCAAGCACCAGGTCGAGTTCGTCTATCGCGACGAGGAGTCGCCCAACCCGGCCAAGGCCCGGGCGCTCGCGCAGGAGCTGATCGTCAAGGAGAAGGTCCAGTATCTCGCCGGATTCTACTTCACGCCGAACGCGCTCGCGGCGGCTCCGCTGCTCGAGAGTTCCGAGACGGTGATGGTCGTCCTCAACGCCGCGACCTCGGCCATCGTCGAGAAGAGCCCGTCGATCGTCCGCACCTCCTTCACCATGTACCAGAACACGGTTCCGGCCGCGAAGGTGGCGCGGGAGAAGGGATCGAAGAAGGTCGCGATCGCCGTGAGCGATTACGGCCCGGGCATCGACGCCGAGGCCGCCTTCAAGGGTGCCTTCGAGGCCGCGGGCGGGCAGGTCGTCAGCGCGACGCGCATCCCGCTCTCGACGACCGATTTCGGCCCGGTCATGCAGCGCATCAAGGATTCGGGGGCCGACACGATCTTCACCTTCCTGCCGAGCGGGCCGCCGACGCTGGGCTTCATGAAGGCCTATATCGACAACGGTCTGAAGAAGGACGGCATCACGCTCATCTCGACCGGCGACGTGGTGACGGAGCCCGACCTGCCGGCGATCGGCGAAGCCGGGATCGGCATCCTGTCGACCTACCATTACGCCGTCTCGCACGACTCGCCCGAGAACCGCGCCTTCCTCGACCAGATCAAGAAGGACGGCGGCGACCCGGGCGAGGTCACGATGACGGCGGTGGCCGCCTATGACGGCGCGCGCCTGATCTACAAGATGATCGAGGCGACGGACGGCAAGCGCGACCCGAAGAAGGCGGTCGCGTCCGTGTCCGGGATGTCCTGGGTCTCGCCGCGCGGGCCGGTCTCGATCGATCCGGCGACGCGGCACATCCGGCAGAACGTCTACCTGCGGACCGTCGACAAGAAGGACGGGCAGTTCATCAACCGCGAGATCGAGACGTTCCCGTCGCAGCCGGACTGGGCGCTGAGCAAGAATTGAGTGTCCGGGATGACGTGCGGACGCGACGGCGATGGATGATCTCGGCTTCGTCAACGGCACGGTGTTCGGCGCCTGGAACGCGCCTGCCGCCGCCGATGCGCTGATCGTCTCCGGGGGGAGGGTGGCCTGGATCGGCCGTCGCTCGGACATGCCCCGGGTCGGGCGCATGATGGATCTGCGCGGCGCCGTCCTCGGGCCGGGCCTCACCGACGCCCATGTGCATCTCTACGCGATCGCCGCGTCTTCCCTGAATCTGGATCTCGGCGGACCGGACATCGACGCGCACGATGCGCTGCTCAGCCAGCTGGCGGAGCGGGCTGTCACCCAGCCGGAGGGGGCCTGGGTGATGGCGACGGGGTTCGACGAGAACCGGCTGCGCGACCCGCGCACCCCGACGCGCGCCGAGCTCGACGCGGCCGTTCCGGACCGCCCCGTCCTCGTCCGGCGCTTCTGCGGTCATGTCGCCCTCGTCAATTCGGCGGCCTTGCGGGTGCTCGGCCTCAGCGACGGCACCGGCGATCCGGAGGGCGGCGCGTTCGGGCGCGATGCGGATGGACGGCTCGACGGCTCGGCCAGCGAAGCCGCCGCCGATGCGATCTTCCGCGCCGCGCCACGCCCGGACGAAACGCTGCTCGCCGGCGCCCTGCGGGCAACGATCAGGGACGCGTCGGCCCTGGGTCTGACGGCCGCGGTCGAGGCCGCAACCGGCTTCACCGACGGCTTCCCGGCGGAATTCGCCCTCTGGCAGGCGCTGCGCCGCGAGGGCGCCGACCTGCCGCTGCGCCTCGGCTTCATGCATCGCCTCGACGCAGCCGATGCGGCGGCGCACGGATTGCGTCCGTCCCCCGATCCGGACTGGCAAGCGATCACGCTCAAGTTCTTCGCCGACGGCATCGTCGGCGCCCGGACCGCCGCGATGACGCAGGCCTACGCCGACGGCGCCGGCCACGGCTTCTTCGTGCGGTCGGAAGCGGCCCTGCGCCGCGCCCTCGAAGAGGCCCATGAGGCGGGCTGGCAGGTCGCCGTCCACGCGGTGGGCGACCGGGCCGTCGCGCTGGTCGCGGAGAGCCTGGAGGCGGCACGGTCCGCCCATCCGCGGGAGCTCGCCGCACCGCATCGGATCGAGCACGCCTTTCGGGTCGCGCTGGGGCTACTTGCGCGCCTGCGCGATCTCGGCGTCCTCGTGGTGACGCAGCCGAGCTTCCTGTCGCGGATGAACCGCTCCATCCACGCCGCCTTCGGCGCGGCGGCGGGGACCTGCTACCAGGCCCGGACGCTGATCGAGTCCGGCATCGGCTACGTGCCGAGTTCCGACGCGCCGACCGGGTCGGTCTCGCCCTGGATCGGGGTGGCGGATGCGATGGACCGCGGCGCCTCGGCGGGCCGGCCGGTCGGACCGGAGGAAGCGCTCCGGGCCCCGGAGGTCCTGGCCGCCTATGCGGAGGGCGGGGCCCGCGCCATGGGACATCAGGCCTGGCGCGGCCGGCTGGAGCCCGGCATGGCCGCGGATCTGATCGCGATCGACCGGGATCCGGCCGCGGCGGATGCGGCCGCGATGCGCGGCACGCAGGTCCTCCTCACGATGGTGCGGGGCCGGATCGTCCATGATCGATTGCACGATGGCCGGCCGCAGGATGCGGCCGGTCCGACGGAGCGGCCGGCCCGATGATCCGCACGATCCTCAGCCTCGCCTTCGACGCCCTCGCCTACGGCATGGTGCTCTTCATCATCTCGATCGGCCTCTCGATCATGATGGGGCTGGTGCGGGTGGTGAACCTCGCCCACGGTGCCTTCGCCATGATGGGCGGCTACATCGCCTCGGTCCTTCTGCGCGGCGCCGGCCTGTCCTACCTCGTCGCGCTGCCGCTCGCCGTCGCGGCGACGGTCGCGGTGACCCTGCCGCTCGAGCGCCTGCTCTACCGCCGCCTCTACCGGCGCACCGATCCCCTGACCCAGATCCTGATGACGATCGGCATCACCTTCGTGATCATCGGGGCCGCCAACTACCTCCTGGGCCCGACCCTCAAGCCGATCCCGCTGCCGGCCGCGCTGAGCGGCCCGCTCGACCTCGGCTTCCGCACGGTGCCGACGCACCGTCTCTTCGTCATCGCCTGCGGCCTCGCCAC
Organism: Pseudomonadota bacterium; assembly: GCA_023386115.1. GTDB lineage: Bacteria > Pseudomonadota > Alphaproteobacteria > Rhizobiales > Beijerinckiaceae > Methylobacterium. The sequence continues at coordinate 431 of JAEWKL010000282.1, read as the reverse complement.
GGCGCTCGGCCTGTGGCTCCTGCTCGAGCGCACCGAGTTCGGGATCCGGCTCCGGGCGAGCGTCGACAACAGCGACATGGCCGAGTCCCTCGGCCTGCGGACCGACCTGATCTACGCCGCGACCTTCGCGCTGGCCGTCGGCCTCGGCGCCTTCGGAGGCATCGTCGGCGCCGAACTCCTGCCGATCGAGCCGTTCTACGCCCTGCGCTACATGGTGACGTTCCTGGTCGTCGTGTCGGTGGGCGGCGCCGGATCGATCCCGGGGGCGCTCGCGGCCTCGCTCCTGCTCGGCCTGATCGACACGGTCGGCAAGTACGTCGCGCCGGAATTCGGCGAGTTCTTCTTCTACAGCGCGGTGATCGCCGTCGTGGCGATCTTTCCCAACGGCATGCTGGGGCGGGCTCACTGACATGCTGACACGGGCATTCCCG
>JAEWKL010000276.1 GCA_023386115.1 Pseudomonadota bacterium | reverse complement strand
TCTGGATCGCCAGCGTCACTCCCGCCCGCTGCACCCCCAGCATCATCGACAGGAACTCATGCGTGAGGACCAGCTCGTCGCCTTCCGTCCGGTCGTGGCACATCAGCAGCCAGCGCGCGAGGCGGGCCTCGAGGCTCAGGGAGGCATGGGCGTAGGCGGTCTGGGTGATCTGGACGATCAGGGTATGGACGTAGCGCAGCAGCAGCCGGCGCAGGGTCGGGCTCTCGGCGAGGGCGGCGCAGAAGGCCTCCCGGCCGATGCTCAACGCCTCGCCGGAGAGCTGGACGAAGTAGACATGCGGCGTGGTGGTGCAATCGAGCGCGACCGGCATCGCACCGACCAGCCCTTCGCGGCCCACCAGGCCGACCTCGATCCGGCGCTCGTCATGGGCAGTCGAGATCGAGACCATCCCGGTTTCGATGAAGAACACCTCGTCCACAAGCGCGTCCGGGGGGATCACCACCTCGCGCAGCTGCAGCGCGATGGGTTCGAGATGCGGCTGCAGCCGCGCGAAATCCTCGGGCGCCATGGCCCGCAGGAGGCGGTTGCGCGGGGTGGGCTGCGGCACGGCTTCCTCCTCGCTGATCGACGGTTTGGGCCTCCCCTCCCAACGGAGTGCCACATCGTTGGTTCGCCGACAGCTGCCAGTTACTGAAACTATTATTCGTGGTAACAAATGATCATAACAAATGATGTACGGATTTTCATTTGATGTTTTTTGGCGTAGATTCCGATATCTCGCGGTGATTTGGGAACCAACATCACAAAGTGCAATTGTATGATACAATACCGAACCAAGCGAATCTCTTAAGGGTGCGTCAATCCGCACCTATAACTCTTCGCAATGGCGCGCATCCGCGGGCCGAGAACGGGGGGGCGGGTTTGCGAGGGAACGACCATCATCCGACGGTGCTGCTGATCGAGGAGAATCCCCTGGTCGGCCTCGCGGTCGGCGACACGCTGGCGGAGGCCGGCTACCGGGTCGCCGGGCCGCTGACGAGCCAGGCGGCAGCCCTGGCCTGGATGGCCCAGGGCGCACCGGACCTCGCCATCCTCGACCTCCCGCTCCGGGACGGCGACGGCAGCCGCCTCGCCCGGGTGCTGCGGGAGAGCGGCGTCCCGTTCCTGGTTCACGCCGACGATGCGCGCGACGCCGCTTCCTGCGCCGAACTGCGCGCCGCGCCCCGACTGACCAAGCCGGCCTGGCACCGGGACCTCGTCCTGGTGCTCGACCAGCTCGCCCGCGAGGCGCGACCATGATCTCGACCTCCACCACGCTGACGATGCATCATCCCGCTGCCCCATCCTCGGGTGGGCGCCTGCTCCACGCGATCGTGCGCAAGCTCGCGGCCTACGGCCCCCTCGACGCGGAGGAGCAGGCGGCGCTCGTCGGCCTTGCTGCCGGCGGGCAGCGGATCGAGGGGCGCCACGACCTCCTGGTCGAAGGGCTCGCGCCCGACAGCGCCGTCCTGATCTTGGAGGGCTTCGCCTGCCGCTACCGCCATCGCCCGAGCGGGGCGCGCCAGATCACCGCCTATCTCGTGCCCGGCGACCTCTGCGACCCCGACCTCCTGCATGTGAGCCGGATGAACCACAGCGTCGGCACCTTCGGGACGTGCCGGGTCGCCCGCATTCCCCGGGAAGCGCTGGCCGACCTCGTCGAGCGGCATCCCGGCATCGCCCGGGCCCTGCGCTGCGCCAAGCTCGCCGAGGAGGAGACGACCCGCGAATGGGTGATGAATCTCGGCTGCCGCTCGGCGATCGAGCGGGTGTCGCATCTCCTGTGCGAGTTGCACGAGCGGCTGCGCATCGCCGGCTGGGCCACGGGGGCCGGCTATGACCTCCCCCTGACGCAGCAGGATCTCGCCGACACGACCGGCCTGTCGAACGTGCACGTCAACCGGGTGCTGCGGCAGCTGCGCCTGATGCGGCTGGTCGAGGTCGGCGGCAAGCGGGTCGACATCCTTGACCTCCCCGGCCTGCAGGCCATCGCGGAGTTCCAGCCCGATTACCTGCGGCCCGGCGCCGGCTGATCAGCCGAGGTCCAGCTCCACCGTCACCGGCACGTGGTCGGAGGGTTTCTCGAGGCCGCGCAGGTGCTTCTGCACCGAGGCCGAGACCAGGCGGTCCAGGGCTTGCGGCGAGAGCAGCAGGTGATCGATCCGGATGCCCTGGTTGCGCGGCCAGCAGCCGGCCTGGTAGTCCCAGAAGCTGTAGAGGCCGGGCCTGCCGTCGCAGGCGCGCAAGCCGTCGGCGAAGCCCTCGTTGATCAGGCTGCGGAACGCCGCCCGGGTCTGGGGCAGGAACAGCGCGTCGTTCACCCAGGCCGCCGGGTCGGCCACGTCCTCGGGCTCGGGGATCACGTTGTAGTCGCCGGCGAGGACCAGCACCTCCTCGCGCGCCCGCAGGGACACCGCGTGGGCCTGGAGCCGGCGCATGAAGGCGAGCTTGTAATCGTATTTCGGCGTGCCGACGGGATTGCCGTTCGGCAGGTAGATCGAGGCCACCCGCACCGGCACCGTCGCGGTCGGGATCAGCGCCTCGATGTAGCGCGCCTGCTCGTCGGTGGCGTCGCCCGGCAGGCCGCGGCGGATCTCCTGCATCGGCAGCGGCCGGCGGGCGAGGAGCGCGACGCCGTTGAACGCCTTCTGGCCGTGGGTCGCCACCACGTAGCCGGCCTCCTCGACCTCGGTGCGGGGAAAGGCGTCGTCGACGCATTTCAGCTCCTGGAGGCAGACCACGTCGGGCTGCGCCTCGGCCAGGAAGGCCAGGAGATGGGCTAAGCGCTGCTTGACCGAGTTGACGTTCCAGGTGGTGATCCGCATCGCGTCCCGCGCCGCTCGCAACCGCACTCGTATCGAAGGTCCCGTCATCGGGGTTTCGCGCCGCGCTGGCAAGCCGCGGGAAACGGCGAGGTGGGAATTGGCGGCATGGCATCGGAATGGTGGGAGCCCGTGCGCGACTATTGCGAGCGCGCTGGGCCGGAGCTCCTCGCCGAGCCGCTGAACGCGGTCTCGAACGGCGCCTTCGTGGTCGCGGCGATCCTGCTCCTGCGGCGCGGCCGGTCGCCGGACCCGGTCGCCGACGGCTTTGCCTGGCTGATCGGCGCGATCGGGCTCGGCAGCGCGCTGTTCCACACGCTGGCAGTGCAATGGGCGATGCTCGCCGACGTGATCCCGATCGCGCTGTTCATCCACGCCTACTTCTTCCTCGCCCTGCGGCGCTTCCTCGGGCTCTCCGCTCCGGCGGCGCTCGCCGGCACCCTCGCCTTCGCGGGCGGGGCCGCCGTCTTCGAGCCCGCCCTGTCGCGCCTCGCCGGGCAACCGCTCGGACCGCTCAGCAACGGCTCGGTCGCCTACGCGCCTGCGGCTCTGGCCCTGTTCGGCGTCGGGCTGGCGTCGCTCCGGATCGGCAACCGGGACGGCGCCGCGCTGATCGGGATCGGGGTGCTGTTCCTGGCCTCGCTGACGGCGCGCACGCTCGATGCCGCCCTCTGCCCGGTCCTGCCGCTCGGCACCCATTGGCTCTGGCACCTGCTGAATGCCGGTGTCCTCTTCGGTCTGGTGCGGGCAGCCCGCCGCACGGGTCCTGCCTGACGCAACGGGACCTGCCTGACCATGTGCCGCCCCGCTCGGTGCCCCGCCTTCCTTGCACGGGTCCGGAAACCGTTGCTGAAGGGCCCCGCTGCGGGGCCGCGACATTCGGGCCCGGCGCCTGACTGCCCGGATTGCTCGCCATGACTCAAGCCCTCCGCCTCGGCATCGCCGGTCTCGGCACCGTCGGAGCCTCCGTCGTCCGCATGGTCGCGCGCCGTGCCGACGCGATCAGCGCCAGCGCCGGGCGGCCGGTCCAGGTCACCGCCGTCGCGGCGCGCGACCGCGCGCGCGACCGCGGGCTCGACCTTCAGGGCGTGACCTGGTTCGACGATCCCGTCGCGCTCGCCCGCTCGGGTGAGGTCGATTGCGTGGTCGAGCTGATCGGCGGTCCCGAGGGCAAGGCCCGCGAGACCGTCGAGGCGGCGCTCGCCTCGGGCAAGCCCGTCGTCACCGCCAACAAGGCGCTGCTCGCCCGTCACGGCCCGGCGCTCGCCCGCGCCGCGGAAGCGGCGGACGTCGCGCTCGCCTTCGAGGCCTCGGCGGCCGGGGGCATCCCGGTGGTGAAGGCCCTGCGCGAGGCGCTCGCCGGCAACCGGATCTCCCGCGTCTACGGCATCCTCAACGGCACCTGCAACTACATCCTGAGCCGGATGGAACTGGAGGGCCTGACCTTCGAGGCCTGCCTGAAGGACGCGCAGGCGCTCGGCTACGCCGAGGCCGACCCGACCTTCGACGTCGAGGGCTTCGACACCGCCCACAAGCTCGCGATCCTGACGAGCCTCGCCTTCGGCACCGAGCTCGACGCCGACGGCGTCTCGGTCGAGGGCATCTCGGCGATCACCCCCCTCGACCTGCGCATGGCCGACGAGCTCGGCTACCGGATCAAGCTGCTCGGCGTCGCCGAGGCCACGGAGGCCGGCATCGAGCAGCGGGTCCACCCGACCATGGTACCGAAATCCTCCGCCATCGCCCAGGTGATGGGCGTGACGAACGCCGTCACCATCGACACCGCCCCCCTGCGCGAGCTGACCCTGATCGCCCCGGGCGCCGGCGGCGAGGCCACCGCCTCGGCGGTGGTCGCCGACATCGCCGACGTGGCGGCGGGCCGCAC
>JAEWKL010000257.1 GCA_023386115.1 Pseudomonadota bacterium | reverse complement strand
CCCCCCCCCCGCGCTGGGCCGGGGCCCGCCGGGGCGTCGTCCCGGCCTCGCCGAACACGCCGATGGAGAAGGCGATGCTCGCCGCCCCGAGCTTCGCGATCGCCACGCTGAATTCGAGTTTATCCTCGAAGCGGGACGGACGGTTGAAGAGTAGCTCCGTCTTGCGGACCAGATAGACGAGTCCTCCCTCGTCAGGCAAGAAATACCTATTCATTTCATGTTCGCGCAGGCACTCGTTGATCGCTGCCTCGCAATAGGACAAGTAAGCCGCATTGTGGACGTGACCATGCATGTCCACATCGCGGAAAGGCACGCGAAGCGACGCGGCGCCTACCCGCGTCCGGGTCCGTTCGTCGTCCATGTGATTTCTCCTCGATCTCAAGGAGAGCACGCGGTAAAGGGCGATCTGTCAATGAGGATCGACGCAGTTAGATCATGCGGAGAGTGTCGACGATCGTGCGTCGGTTCGGCGCGGCCCACGAGGTGGTCGAGGTCGACGCCGCGGAGGCGCCGCGGCCCGGCGCCGGCGAAGTCGTGGTCCGCATGGGCATGAGCGCCATCAATCCATCGGACCTCATCACGATCGCGGGCGCCTACCGGACGCGCACGCCGCTGCCGTTCAGGCCAGGCTACGAGGGCGTCGGCACCGTCGCCGAGGTCGGGCCGGGGGTCGCGGACCTGCGGCCCGGCATGCGCGTGCTGCCGATCGGGACCGCGGGATCCTGGGCGACGCACAAACTCGCCGAGGCGCGCTGGTGCATCCCGGTCTCCGAGGCCATCGCGCCCGATCAGGCCGCCACGATGTACGTCAATCCCTGCACGGCTTGGCTGATGCTCCACGAGCGGGCGGAGATCCGGCCCGGCATGCGCGCGATCGTCAGCGCGGCCGCCTCCGAGATCGGCCGCATGATCGTCCGGATGCTGAACCACGCCGGAATCGCGCCGGTCGTCACCGTCACGCGGCCGGGCTCGGCGGCGCGGCTCGAGGGTCTCGCGGTCGATCGCGTGCTGGTCGGCGCCGCGCCGGCCATCGCCTCCGGGCTGCGCGACGTCCTCCGCCAGGGCGGGGTGGACGTGGTGCTCGATGCCGTCGGGGGCGAGATCGGCCTCGCCCTGTCGGCCGCCGTGAGGCCTGGCGGGCAATTCATCCACTACGGACTTCTTTCGGGACTCCCGCTCCCGCCCGAGACCTGGCAGCGTGATCCCGGGATCCGATTCGAGATGTTCCGGCTGCGCGACTGGGTCCACCGGCAGCCTAGGATGGAGATCGAGGTTCTGCTGCGGCGGATTGAGGCCCTGATCCTGGACGGGGTCGTCTCGAGCGAGGTCGATTCCGTCTTCTCCCTCGACGAGATCGGCATAGCCTTGCGGCGGGTGGGATCAGGGCAGCGCCGCGGCAAGGTCCTGCTGCGGCCTTGAGCCAGCCAATGCCGGCACGCCGCGGTGTCCGCTCAGGGACCCGCCGGAGCGCCCGTCTCCTTGAAGCGGGCGAGGAGCAGCAGCATCACGGCGACGGGTACCTGCGAGCCGGGCCGGAAGACCCGCGTTCGGATCCAGAGGTTCTCGGTGCGCCGGGTCTCGCCGAGCCCCGCCACCTCGTGCTCGATCTCGTAGCCGCAGTCGGTGAAGAGCGGTCCGTCCAGCATCCGGATCTCCTGCGCGGCGAACAGGTCCACCCCCGGAGGGCGCGGCGGGAAGGGGTGGTCGTCCTCCCCGAAGCGGAGCAAGACGCTGACCATCTCGAGCGGGATGATCGCCCGGCCCCACGGCGAAGCGGTTCCGCCGTCGCGCGTGTACCAGGGCGACGGCTCCGTGATGACGCCCAGCTTGTCCGTGAGCGAGAACGGATAGAGCCGGCCCATGCGGCGGTCGAAGGGTAGCGCCACGCTCCGACGCCCCGAGCGCAGGCCGACCGTGACGGCGCCGGTTCGCATCGTCGCGGAGAGGCGCTGGGCCCGCCCCAGGCGCGTCTGGAGCGCTGTGGGCGGAGGGTCGAGACCGACAGACGTGGATCCGCGCAGGACCTCGGTACCGTCCCGCTTCCTCATCCAGATCGCGGCGTCGCCCGTTCTCCCGTCGGCGCAGCGCAGGAACGCCCGAACCTCCTCGCCCGCGTAGCACGGACCGACGTACTCGACCGAGAGGCACCCGGTCTCGAACCATGACGGCCCCCAGGTCCGTGCGCCGAGCGGCGCGAACTGGCTGAAAGGGGGCGGCCCCTCGATGGTGCCGGCGCGAAAGCCGAAGCGGCTCGCGACCCTGTCGTCGTGGATCGATCCGGCGCCGTCGATCGCCTGCATTGCGAGCATCTGGTGCGGCCGACGCCAGGGGCCGCACAGCGTCGCGCCATCCGCCGCCATCTCCGTTCGGGCGCCGAACGCCGCCGGCATCTCGCGGCCATCCGCGCCCGCCTCCCGCTCAATCCACTCGAACCGCCCGGCCGCGTGGATGGCCCGCAGCGCCGCTTGATCGGTCTTGCCGAGCGCCGTGGTCGGCCAATCCGCGACAATCCCGTAGTGCCGGGGGATCTTGTAGAGCGGCAGCGTCGCGCGCAGATGGGCAATGAGGTCGGAACGCGGCGGTGGCCAGTCCCCGGCGAGGCGCAGCAGCGCGACGAGGCGCTCGCCGCGCTCCGGCTCGGGGACGCCGAGAACGGCGGCAGCCGCGATCCCGGGATGCGTGCGCAGGGCCTCCTCGACCTCCTCGGGATGGATGTTGCGGCCTGCGCTGATGATCATCCGGCTCGCGCGCCCCACGAGAGAGAGGAACCCCTGCTCGTCCAGACAACCGAGATCTCCGACGGAGGCAGCCCCGCCCCTGATCGCCAGGCTGCCGGGACCGCCGCAGGCATAGCCCTGGAACAGTTGCGCGCTCTCCGCGAAGACGAGACCGGTCCGGCCCGGCGGGAGCACGTCGCCGCTCTCGTCGCGGATCGTCAGGCCGACGCCCGGGAAGGCCCGTCCGACCGATTGCGCCGGAACCATCTCGGACGACCGCGCGAGGGTGACGAAGCCGAGTTCCGAGCTGCCGTAGAACTCGCAGAACTCCGCGCCGGGAAAGACGCGCCGCACGCGGGCGCTCTCCTCGGGCGGCCATTTCGCCCCTGTCGATAGCAGCAGCCGGACGCTCCCATAGGGGCCGCTCCCCCGGGTCTCGGCGCGGTCCAGCAGCATCCTGAACTGCGTCGGGACGCCGTAGAGCACGCTCACGCCCGCGCGGGCGACGAGCGGCAGGACGTGACCCGGACGGAACCGGCGGCAGAACACGACCGTCGCCCCCGCGTTGAGCCCGCGCACGAGCGCATAGAGCGCAAGCGAGTGGGTCATCGGGCCCGGAGCCAGGACGACGTCGTCCGGCCCGATGCCGAACTCGGCGTCGTCGCCAACGAAGCCGTCGAGCCAAGAGCGGTGGGTCCGGCGGTAGCCCTTCGGCATGCCGGTCGAGCCGGAGGTGAAGCCGACGTAGAACGAACTATCAGGCGGCGGCTCTACCAGCGCGTGGCCCGTGGCGGGCGCGCCGAGAGCGTCAGCGACAGCCGAGAGGCTCCAGGAGGCATCGACCCGTCGCGCCTCCGGACGGCTGGCCGGGCCCGCATCGGCGGTGAAGAGCGCCGGTTGGGACAGTTCCGCCAGGACCCGGTCTAGCAGCGGGCCGGGCCAGGCCGGATCGAGTACCTGCGCCTCGCGGCCGGCGCGGACCGCCGCCAGGAACAGAAGGACGAGGACGGGGCTGTTCGGAAGATGCAGCGCGATCGGTCGTCCGTCTGGGACAGAGGCCGCGAGATGCGCAGCGAGTCGGTGGACCAGTGCGTCGAGTCGCGACCACGACAACCGGTCGTCGTCGACCCTGAGCGCGATGCGTTCTGGCCGGAGGCGCGCGTGCATGGACAAAGCCGCGGTGATGCTCATGGGCGCACGCCTCGTCGGTTTCGGAGACCCCGGGCCGCATTCCGGCAGACCTGCCTCCGCACGGCGACGCCACGTCCGCGTGGGTGACCGAGTGGTCGGGTCTCGTCGCGGGATCGGCACCACCTGTGCGATACCGGCTCAGATGTCGTAGAAGACCGTGAAGCCCTCGACCGGCTCCCGTGCTGTTCTGAGTGCATTCTCGCGCCGGGTCGGGTCCTCGTAGCCCAGCGCCATACCGCACAGCAGGATGTCTTCGTCTGGGATGCGTACATGTCGCCGCACGACCCGATGGTACGACGTGAAGGCGGCCTGTGGGCAGGTATGAAGGCCGGCCCCGCGCGCCGCGATCATGAAGGTCTGGATGAACATGCCGGCGTCGAGCCAGCTACCCTGAGACAGCGTGCGCGCGAGCGAGAAGAACAGGCCGACGGGCGCACCGAAGAACCGGAAATTCTCCGCTTGGTGCGATCGCATCGCCGGCACGTCCCGCCTTTCGATCCCGAGCAGGTCGTAGAGTGAGCGGCCGAGAGCTCGACGTCGCGCCAGGTACGGCTGCGACCATTTTTGCGGATAGTAGTCGTATTCCGGCTCGGGCTCCTGATCCGGGTCGCAAAAGGTAGCGAGCAGGTCCGCCTCCAACCTGGCCTTCGCCGGGCCCATGACGACATGCACCTTCCACGGCTGGATGTTGCCGCCGCTCGGCGCACGGGACGCGACGGCGATGAGATGCGAGACGAGGGCGACGGGGACGAAGCGCGGGAGGAACGCCCGCACCGACCGGCGCGTCAGGATGGCGTCCTCGACCGATGCGGGCAGATCGGCCCCGGGACAGGTCGGGATCCCGGCCTCTGTCATGCTCGCGGTCCCGAGATCATCGCGATTTCCTTGCTGCTGCTGGACTATCGTGGGCCGCCCCGTGAAGGCAGCGCCCGCTCATGAGCGGCGTCATGGGCGGCGTCATGGGCGGCGTCATGGGCTGGCCGGTCGACGTCGCCGACCGCGTAGGCCGTGCAGAGGCCGTCGGCGCCCTCGATCACGAGCCGGCCGTCCTCGTCGGTACCGCGACACACGCCGGAGACCCAGGCCTGCTTCTCCCGATCGACAGACAGCCGCATGGCCTGATCCATGAAGTGAAGACGGACGTCATAGTCCGGGCGGATCCGGCGATAGCCGCCGGCGCGCCAAGTCTCATGCGTGGCGGTCCAATGCGCGAGGAGCGCATCGGTCAGTTCGTCCCGCCCGCATTCCGAGAAATTTCGCAGGCGCGTCACGGGATAGCCGTCCAGATCGGGGCTGGCCGCAACGTTGATGCCGATGCCGACACAGATCGCGGCGCCATCCGCCTCAATCAGGGTGCCGGAGACCTTCCTGCCATCGACAAGAACGTCGTTCGGCCACTTGATCGACACGGTGCCACCGCCCCCGACGAGGTCAGCGATGGTGCGATGGATGGCGAGACCGGTGGCCAGCGCGATCGTCGGCCCGTCCCGGCGGCCAGGCTCCCAAGGGGCGGTGATCGTCAGAGACAGGTTGCCGGGCAATGTTTGCCAACGTCGCTGCAGCCGCCCGCGCCCCGCCGTCTGCCGATCGGCGGAGACCGCAAAGCCGGGCGGCCGGCCGGCCTCCATCAGGCGCCGTGCCTCATTGTTCGTGCTGTCGACCTCGACCACGCTGATCACTTGCATAGGGCACCCCTCGCCCAGACGATCTGGACTGTCGCAGCGCGAGCCCAGCAACGCTGCCTCTCGAATGCGGCGGTCACGACCAGAGAATCAGTTCGCGCGCGCCGGCCCGGCCCATGAAGGAGCCCAGGCCGATGCGGTTCAGCGTTTCGCTCCGGCCCGTTACCTCGACCTGATGCGGATTGCGCGAGTTGAAGATCATGACGTCGCCCGCGCGCGCCTTGAACGCGAAGGCTTCAGCGCCCGCGAGTTCCTCCCTGGTGAAGTGCGGGTACCTGGAATCCTGCTCGGGGTCGCCGGTCGGCATCCATGGCCGATTCCAGATCGTCGTCTCACCGCCCGAGGCTGCGTCGTCGACGTAGACGTTCCAGGTCAGCTGAGCGGCGATCCGGCCCACGACGTGATCCTTGGCGAATTGCGGCGCGAAATCGATATGGATGTCGTTGCCGCCGCTCAGGATACGGATGATGCCGGCAAAGTACTGCCCGTAGCCGGGCTCGTGGGCGACGGACACCGAAAAATTGGTCCCCTCCCCGAGCCTGCGGATGAAGCGTTCAACGGGATCGAAAGAGCGGGAAGTGACCCTCCGGACATTCTCGGCAGCAGACGCAACATTTTCGAAGTATTCCTCCTTTCCCTTCCGCATGTACTGGATGAAGGTCATACCGACGTATCCAGCGGGCCGGCCAACCTTGTAGTACTGAAGGGGCACATCGCTGAGCGCTACCGCGAAAGCTTGACACTCGTCCCGTGTCGCGAAACCAGGGATCGCGATCGCAGCTATGCGATTGTCAAGCAAGGCTTCCAGACTTTCTGTGCTGAGTGCAGCGCTTCTTGCCCAGCCATCCGACATGGACTGACCATTCCCTAGATTGTGTGGCAGATGCGGTGCCCGCCACGACCATTGTCGAGCTTGACCCGGCGTTTTAGTCGACGAAACAGACGATGGATGTCCAAGACATTGCGGATACCAGCATGGATCCAAGTCCTGCAGATCCGCCAGCGCCATCTCCGCTCCTTGAACGCAGGATAGAAGATGGCGGATCATCGATCAAGCCCTGGTAGATTTCCTATTTTGCTGCCGCAAAGATTGCTCTCTCGTTACACCTCTCATGGAGATATGAAAACCCTCGAGTTGGAAATTCTGCTGCAAAAAAATCCGTCGTCGCTCCCCCACACCTGGCGATGCGGCTGAGACTATCATATCGAATTAATTTAGATAGTTGCAAATGATGCCTATATTTTTATCATTACAATCATATATAAATTTTATATTATAGACCATATGCCTGCGATTTGTTTGGTTTTGTGTCAAAAAATGATAGAAATGCCCGACCTACTTAAACAACTTCTCGTATATCAGTTCGAAAAATCGTTCTAAAATAATTCTCTACTCTGATTTTACAATTGAGATTTATCCATGTAAATTATCACTTGCTCATTTTAATGCAGATTTGCTTATGTAATTATTGAATAGTGCTGAGTATGCAATTGCGGCTTTGTGCGCGTCAGGCTTTGACGGGGTCTTCCGAGCAGGACCGTGCGATCATGATTGGAAAGATCCTGGAGATATCTCGCCAGGTGAGCGATCCTCTCAACTCCACGGGGCACCATGATTTCGACGAGATGCTATTCCTGGTGCTGCGCGTGCTGTTGTGCGGTGAGCAGACCAGCGTCGATATCACCGACTTTGCCTTGGGTCGCGAGGACGGGTTTCGCGAGGCGCTAAACCTGCGCCATGGTCCACACGGCCACGCCGTTGGAGGTGTCGTTCATCGTTCAGGACACCCCGGACCAGCGAGAGCACCGGGGGCAAGCCCGGCAGCGCAGCAGTCATGGACGCGGCTGTGGCGGCCCCTTAAGGGCGCCGAGGAATCCGGAGATCGTCGTCCTCACGGTCGGCGCGACGGTCCTTGGCGAAGGGGATCACTGGCCCGCGAGCAAGCTCACTCGGGTGAGCAGGGTGTAGCTCGCCTCCGCCGTCATGATCGCGACGAAGATCAGGATCGCGGTCGGCGGAACCAAGATCGCGTAGATCAGCGCCAGCCGCTCCCAGGCGAGATGCATGAACACCGTCACGATCAGCCCCGCCTTGACGACCATGAACAGCAGGATCAGCGACCAGCGCAGGACACCCTGAACGTGGAAATAATCGACCAGATAGGAGCAGGCACTCAGCACGAACAGCCAGCCCCAGACGAGCAGGTAGAGCCGGATCGAATGGCCGTGGCCGGTCCCGTGGCTCGCGACGGGGTGCATGCCGCCCTCCTACCAAAGATAGAACAGTGCGAAGATAAAAACCCAGACGAGATCGACGAAGTGCCAATAGAGGCCCGCGATCTCGACGTTCTCGTATCCTCCGCGCTGGCTGGTGAAGAAGCCGCGCCGTCCCACGTCGAAGTCGCCCCGCCAGACCTTGCGGGCGATGGTGGCCAGGACGATGACGCCGATGGTGACGTGGGTTCCGTGGAACCCGGTGATCATGAAGAAGGTCGAACCGAACTGGGGTGCTCCCCAGGGGTTCGTCCAGGGCCGGACGCCCTCGTGGATCAGCTTCGTCCACTCGAAGGCCTGCATGCCGACGAAGGTAGCGCCGAGGAACGCTGTCACGAGCATCAGCAGCGCTGTAGCGCGGCGGTTCCGCCTGTAGCCGAGAGCGACCGCCATCGCCATCGTGCCGCTGCTCGAGATGAGAACGAAGGTCATGATCGCGATCAGGATCAGGGGCAGTTCGGTGCCTCCGAGCTGCAAGGCGAAGACCTGGCTCGGGTTCGGCCAGGGCACCGTCGTCGACATGCGGACCGTCATGTATCCGATCAGGAAGCAGCCGAACACGAAGGTGTCGCTGAGCAGGAAGATCCACATCATGGCCTTGCGCCACGAGGCCCCCGCGAAGGCCTGACGGTCGGCCGCCCATTCGCCGGAGAAGCGCTGCCATCGGCTCGGCGGAACGGTGGCGGTCGGGAGGGAGCGGAGAACGGTCTCTGTCATGATGCGTCGTCCCGAGGCTGTCAGGCCGGCGACCGGCACAGGACATCGATCAGCCCGGACCACGGCGTCCGGAACAGGATGCCGAAGGCAACGAGCCAGATCACCAGCAGAGCATCCCAGTAGAGGGTACACAGCCCGATGCTCGGGGCGAGGCCTGAGAGCGACCCCGTTCTCGCCGCACCGAGGGTGATGCGCGCGAGGGCCGCGAGCCCACCCGCGAGGTGCAGCCCATGCAGGAGCGTGATCAAAACGAAGAAGGAGCCGGCCGCATCGACCGTGCGGCCGGACCCGGTCTCCCAGATCAACCGCCAGGCGAGTGCCTGTCCACAGAGGAAGACGAGGCTCGACACCATGGCGGCAAGCAGATGCCCGCGCGCGTCGTCCTCCGCCCCGTGGCGCACCGCCCGGTCGGCCCGGTGAAGCAGACAACTCGCCAGCCCGAGAAAGCCGGTCGTGAGCCAAAGGAGGCGCGGGTCGAGAGGGACCCCGGCGCTGCCCGGCGGCACGCGCATGCCGTAGGACGCGACGAGCAGCGCGAAGAGCAGGCCGACCACCGCCAGAAAGATCCCGAGGCCCAATTTGGCCGCCCGCTCGATCCCCCGGTCCGCCGGACGGGTGAAGGAAGGGCCCGCGCTCAGCCACGGCTTGGCTGCCAGGTGCTGCAGGGCGAGCCAGCGACCCGAAACGGCGCCGAGGCCCGCGAGGTAGAGAAGGACGAGGCTCACGGCGCTGCTCCCGCGGCGTGGACGGGCTGGTTCTGGGGCACGAAGTCCGCTGCGGCCCCCGGCACGCTGTAATCGTAGGGCCAGCGATAGACGACCGGCAGGTGCGCGCCCCAGTTGCCGTGCCGCGGCGGCGTGTCGGGAGTCTGCCACTCCAGGGTGGTGGCGTGCCACGGATTGCCGCCGGCCGGCACACCGTGCCGGAGGCTGCGGATCAGGTTCGCCAGGAACACCACCTGGGCCGCGCCGACCACGAAGGCCACCACGCTGATGAAGGCGTTGAGGGATGCGGCCGATGCCGGGATGAAGCCGAGCCCCGTGATCTCGAAATACCTCCGCGGAACGCCGAGCAGTCCGAGATAGTGCATCGGAAAGAAGATCAGGTATGCGCCCAGGAACGTCACCCAGAAGTGCAACAGGCCGAGCCGCTCGTCGAGCATCCGGCCGGTCACCTTAGGGTACCAGTGATAGATCCCACCGAAGATCACGAGGATCGGGGCGACCCCCATGACCATGTGGAAATGGGCGACGACGAACAACGTGTCCGACAACGGCACGTCGACCACCACGTTGCCGAGAAACAGGCCGGTAAGACCACCGTTCAGAAAGGTGACGATGAAGGCGATCGCGAACAGCATCGGAACGGTCAGGTGGATGTCCCCGCGCCAGAGCGTCAAGACCCAGTTGTAGACCTTGATGGCGGTCGGCACAGCGATGATCAGAGTCGTGGTCGCGAAGAAAAATCCAAAATAAGGATTCATGCCGCTCACATACATATGATG
>JAEWKL010000251.1 GCA_023386115.1 Pseudomonadota bacterium | reverse complement strand
CCGCGCGGCCCCGCGCGGCGGGACTTCGTCCCGCGGCGCGCACTGCGTGCGCCACCCTCCCGCGCAGCGGGGGGAGGGTCGGGTGGGTGCCCGTCCGCCTTACCGCCACGGCGATGTTTCCCCTTCTCCTCGCCGGCTGCCTCGTCGGGCCCGACTATGCCCGCCCCACCGTCGAGGCGCCCCCCGCCTTCAAGGAGGGCGGCGCCCGGCCGATGCCGCCGCGCAACTGGCGGCCGGTGCGGCCCCTCGACGAGGCGGAGCGCGGCGACTGGTGGCGGGTGTTTCGCGATCCCACCCTCGACCGGCTGATCCGCCTGATCGACGTCGACAACCAGACCCTGCGCGGCCAGGTCGCCGCCTACCGGCAGGCCCGCGCCCTGGTGCAGGAGGCTCGCGCGCAGCTGTTTCCCACCGCCCTCGGCGCCCCCTCGATCAGCCGCGCCAGCACCGGCGGCGTCGAGCGCACGACCCTGACGCTGCAAGGCTCGGCAACCTGGGAGCTCGACCTGTTCGGGCGCATCCGCCGCACGATCGAGAGCGACGTCGCCGCCGCCCAGGCCAGCGCCGCCGACCTCGCCTCGGTGCGCCTCGCGCTGCAGACGCAACTCGCCACCGCCTACTACCAGCTGCGCTACCAGGAATCGCTCCAGAGCCTCCTGGAGCGCACCGCCCGGGCCTATCAGCGCTCGCTGGAGATCACCCAGAACCAGTACAATGCCGGCGTCGCCGCCCGCTCCGACGTCATCACCGCCCAGACCCAGCTCCAGACCACCCAGGCCAGCGCCATCGCGGTCGGGCTGCAGCGGGCGAACCTGGAGCACGCGATCGCGACGCTGATCGGCCGGCCGCCCTCCGAGGTGTCGCTGGCGCGCGGCAGCCTGCCGGTGCGCCCGCCCGCCGTGCCGGTGAGCCTGCCCTCCGACCTCCTGGAGCGCCGGCCCGACATCGCGCTCGCCGAGCGGACCGTCCAGTCGCAGAGCGCCCAGATCGGCGTCGCCGTGGCGGCGTTCTTCCCGACCGTGACGCTGTCGGCGAGCGGCGGCATCGCGGGCGATCCGGCGCGCAATTTCTTTACCGCCGCGAACTCGTTCTGGTCGGTGGCGGCCTCCGGCAGCCAGGTGCTGTTCGACGGTGGCGCCCGCACGGCGGCGCTCCAGGCGGTCGAGGCGGCCTATGACGCGGCGGTCGCCACTTACCGCCAGACGGTGCTCGCCGCCTTCCAGCAGGTCGAGAACGGGCTTGCCGGCCAGCGCATCCTCGCCCGCCAGCAGGCGGCGCAGGAACTGGCGGTGCAATCCTCCCGCCGGGCGGTCGAGATCGCGCTGAACGAGTACCGGGCCGGCACCCAGAACTACACCACCGTCGTCACCGCCCAGGCGCTGGAGCTCAACAACGAGGTCACGGCGTTGCAGGTGCGGCTCAACCGCTTCACCAACGCGGTGTCGCTGATCGGCGCGATCGGCGGCGGCTGGGACACGCGCAGCCTGCCGGGCGGGGAGGAATTGAAGCAATTCCGGCCGCTGCCGATCGACCTCGGACAGGCGCCGCGGGTGGATGAGTGAGGCGCCGGTTCACGGCCGCCGGGGAATGACCTAAACCGGGTCCCCGGCTCGCCGCCGCCCTACCTGTGAGCCGATGACCGACCCGCTCCTCTCCGTCCAGGACCTCACCGTCGCCTTCCGCCAGGGTGGGCGCGAGACCCGCGCCGTCGACCGCGTGTCCTTCGCCATCGCGCCGGGCGAGACCGTGGCCCTCGTCGGCGAGTCGGGCTCCGGCAAATCGGTGACGGCGCTCTCGATCCTGCGCCTCGTCGACGGCGCGACACCGGCGGGGCGGATCCTGTTCAAGGGCCGCGACCTGCTGACGCTCGCAGAGCCGGAGATGCGCCAGGTCCGCGGCGCCGACATCACCATGGTGTTCCAGGAGCCGATGACCTCCTTGAACCCGCTGCACCGCATCGCCGAGCAGGTCGGCGAGGTGCTGCGGCTGCACAAGGCGATGAGCGGCGAGGCGGCCCGCGCCCGCACCCTGGAACTCCTGAACCTCGTCGGCATCCGCGACGCGGAGCGGCGCCTCGGCGCCTATCCGCACGAGCTGTCGGGCGGGCAGCGCCAGCGGGTGATGATCGCGATGGCGCTCGCCTGCGAGCCCGACCTGCTGGTGGCCGACGAGCCGACGACCGCTCTCGACGTCACCGTCCAGGCCCAGATCCTCGCCCTGCTCGCCGACCTCAAGGCGCGCCTCGGCATGGCGATGCTGTTCATCACCCACGATCTCGGCATCGTGCGCCGCGTCGCCGACCGGGTCTGCGTGATGCTCCAGGGCCGCATCGTCGAGACCGGACCGGTCGCCGAGGTTTTCGCAGACCCACAGCACGACTACACGAAGCGCCTGCTCGCCGCCGAGCCCCGGGGCCGCGGCAACCCGGTCCCGGACGGCGCCCCGATCCTGGTCGAGGCCGGGCCGATCCGGGTGCATTTCCCGATCAAGACCGGGCTGCTCCGGCGCACCACCGGCCACGTCAAGGCGGTGGACGGGGTGGGCTTGAGCGTGCGCGAGGGCGAGACGGTCGGGGTCGTCGGCGAATCGGGCTCGGGCAAGACCACGCTGGGCCTGGCCATCCTGCGCCTCATCGCCTCCGAGGGACCGGTGGTCTATCTCGGCCGGCGCATCGACGGGCTGTCGGCCCGCGCCATGCGGCCCCTGCGGCGCGAGATGCAGGTGGTGTTCCAGGACCCCTACGGCTCGCTCTCACCCCGCATGTCGGTGGCCGAGATCGTCGCCGAGGGGCTGGAGGTGCAGGGGAAGGGCCGCGGCGACGTCGAGCGCCGCCGGATCGTCGCCCGGGCGCTCGACGATGTCGGGCTCGATCCGGGGGCGATGGACCGCTATCCCCATGAATTCTCCGGCGGCCAGCGCCAGCGCATCGCCATCGCCCGCGCCATGGCGCTCGATCCGCGCTTCGTCGTCCTCGACGAGCCGACCTCGGCCCTCGACATGTCGGTCCAGGCTCAGATCGTCGAGCTCCTGCGCGACCTCCAGCGCCGGCGCGGCCTCGGCTACCTGTTCATCAGCCACGACCTGAAGGTGGTCCGGGCGCTGGCCAACCGGGTGATGGTGATGCAGGGCGGCCAGGTGGTGGAGGAGGGCGCGGCGGAGGAGATTTTCTCCGCACCCCGCACCGAATATACCCGCGCCCTGTTCTCCGCCGCCTTCGACATGGCGGCGGCCCCGACCGGAGCGGTCCGCGAATGAGCCGGGCGCTCCTCATCGTCCTCGATTCGGTCGGCATCGGCGGTGCCCCGGATGCGGGCGCGTTCGGGGATGCCGGCGCCGATACCCTCGGCCACATCGCCGAGGCCTGCGCTCGCGGCGCTGGCGACCGGGCATCCTTGCGCGCCGGCCCCTTACGCCTGCCGCACCTCGCCGGCCTGGGCTTAAGCCTCGCCGCGCAGGGTGCGAGCGGCCGGATGCCGCCCGGCCTCGCCCCCCCGGGGCCTGTCGAAGGTGCGTGGGGCCACGCGGTCGAGCGCGCGCGGGGCAAGGATACGGTGTCGGGCCACTGGGAGATCGCCGGGGTGCCGGTGGATTTTTCCTGGGGCCATTTCCCGGCGACGCGGCCGGCCTTCCCGGCCGAGCTGACCGAGGCCCTGATCGCGGAGGCCGGGCTGCCGGGCATCCTCGGGGATTGCCACGCCTCCGGTACCGCGATCGTCGAGGTGCTGGGCACGGAGCACGTCCGGACGGGGAAGCCGATCTGCTACACCTCCGTCGACAGCGTGTTCCAGATTGCCGCCCACGAGGAGGCGTTCGGGCTCGACCGGCTCTATGCCCTCTGCGCCATCGCCCGGCGGCTCTGCGACCCCTACCGCATCGGCCGGGTCATCGCCCGGCCGTTCACCGGCGACGCGGCCTCGGGCTTCACCCGTACCGCCCACCGGCGGGACTATGCGGTGCCGCCGCCCGCCGATACGCTCCTCGACCGCCTGATCGCCGCCCGCCGGCCAGTGGTGAGCGTCGGCAAGATCGGCGACATCTTCGCCCATCGGGCGACCGGCCGCGAGATCAAGCCTGGCGGCAACGATGCCTGCCTCACCGCCGCCCTCGACGCTCTTGCCGACCTGCCGGACGGTGGCCTCGTCTTCGCCAACCTCGTCGAGTTCGACACCGAATACGGCCATCGCCGCGACGTGCCGGGCTACGCCGCGGCGCTCGAGCGCTTCGACGCGCGGGTGCCGGAGATCCGGGCGGGCTTGCGGCCCGGCGACCTCTGCCTCGTCACCGCCGATCACGGCAACGACCCGACCTGGACCGGAACCGACCACACCCGCGAGCAGGTGCCGGTGCTGATGTTCGGGCCCGACATCGCCCCCGGCGCCCTCGGGCAGGTCGGCTTCCCGGAGATCGGCCGGATGGTGGCGCGCCATCTCGGCGTGGCGGAAGCGGGGCGGCTTGCGTAAACCTCGCGAGGTCCGTCCCGTCACGCTGTTGGGGCGCCACCGGAGAACTGCCCCGTGTCCGAGTCGCCCCCTTGTCCCTGACGGCTCCCGGCACGCTGCCCGGCTACGCGCCGCCAGTGCCCGCCCTCGCCGAGCGGGTCGACTGGCTCAGGCTCCTCGGCGCCTTCCGGCGCAACACCCTGGAGGCGTTCCCCCGCGCCTGCCTCGACGCACCGGCGGTGACGATCCCGCTGCCCGGGGGCGGACGGATGGTGCTGCTCTCGACCCCGGCCGGGGCGCGCCACGTCCTGCTCGCCGCCACCGAGGATTTCGTGCGCCTGCCCGCCGGCCGGCGGGTGATCGGGCCGATCGCCGGGCGCGGCTTGGTGCTGGCCGACGGCGAGGCCTGGCGCCACCAGCGAAAGGTGCTCGCCCCTGCCTTTACGCCTCGCACCCTGCCCTTGATGCTGCGCTTCGTCGCCCGCAGCGCGGAGGAATCCTGCCGCCGGCTGGAAGCGGGCCTTGGTGCGCCTGCGGATCTGCGAAGCGAGATGCAGCGCGTCGCCCTCGACATCGCCACCACCTCGATGTTCTCCCTGGAGACCGGGGCGCTCGGCGCCGAGATCCGGGCGCTGGTCTCCGGCTATCTCGACCGGCTGGGGAAGCCGACCGTGGCCGATTTCCTGCTGCCGCCGCGCTGGCCGACCCCGTCGAGCCCGCGCCGGGCGCTGTTTCGCCGCCGCTGGCTCCGGCTGGTGCAGGCCGTGCTGGAGGCGCGGCGCGGGCAAGGAGGGGCCTCGGGCGCGCCGCGGGACCTGTTCGACCTCCTGATCGAGGCCCATGGCGACGCGCCGGGCGGTTTGCTCGCCGACGAGGTCGGCACCCTGATCGTCGCCGGCCACGAGACCACCGCCTCGACCCTGTTCTGGGCCAGCACCCTGCTCGCCCGCGAGCCGGGGATGCAGGACGCGCTGGCCGCGGAAGCGGCCGGGCTCGACCTGTCCGAGGCGGGCGCCGCCGCGGCGCTCTCGTCCTTGCGCCTGGCAAAGGCGGTGGCGCAGGAGACCTTGCGGCTCTATCCCCCGGTCTACGTCATCGCGCGGCGCGCCGCCCGGGCGAGCGCGGTCGAGGGCACCACGATCCCGGCCGGCAGCATCGTGATGATCCCGACCTGGGTGCTCCACCGCAATCCGCGCTGGTGGGACCGGCCGGAGACCTTCGAGCCCGGGCGCTTCCTCGACCACCCGGAGCCCGACCGCTTCGTCTACCTGCCCTTCGGGGCCGGTCCCCGGATCTGCATCGGCGCGCAGCTCGCGCTCGCCGAAGCGACCCTGGTCCTTGCCCGCCTCGCCCGCACGTTCCGCCTCTCCCTCGCCGACGGCCGGCCGGTCCTGCCGGTGGCGACCACCACGGTGCGACCGGACCACGTGCCGCGCTTCCTTCTGGAACGACGCACCGGTTGAGCCTGCCGCCCGCGAAAAAATGCTCTATTGCGCTGTGCAGGCGGCTGATTCCGGCCCCTCGACAAGAGACAGAGACACGGTGCGACCCTGGCGCAGCGGCCCGTCCGACCGGCGCGGCTACCATCACGGCAACCTCAAGGAGGCCCTGATCGAGGCCGCGCGCCGCTTCATCGCGGAGCGTGGGATCGGCGGCTTCACCCTGGTCGATGCGGCGCGCCTCGTCGGCGGCTCGCCGGCATCGCTCAACCGCCATTTCCGCGGCCGCGAGGCGCGGCTGGAGGAGGTGGCCGAGCGCGGCTTCACCGAGCTCGCCGCCCGCCTCGCCCGCTCCTTGCGCGGCCCCGGCACGCCGCTGGAGCGCTTCACCCGCATGGGCGAGGCCTACCTGACC
>JAEWKL010000136.1 GCA_023386115.1 Pseudomonadota bacterium | reverse complement strand
CGGCCGCGCGGCCGAGGCCGAGGCCGAGCTTCTCGCCGCTCTGCCGCTGCCCGGCACCGCCGTGCCGGATGCCGTCGAGCAGCTCGCCGGCCTTCTCCTAGCCCAGGATCGAATTCCGGAGTTGCGGGCGCTGTTCGCTCCCTTAGAGACAAAGCCGCTCGCGGGCCGGCTGTATCCCTGCGAGGGCCGCACGGCGCTCGCCGCCGCTGACCTTGCGCAGGGGCGCCCCGCCGCGGCCTATGCCCGTCTCGCGCCTGTTGCCGGCGAGGCCGGCTGGACGTTCACCGTCCGCTCGGTCGCGGCCCTGCGCCTCGCCCTAGCCGAGCGCGGAGAGACGCTCGTGCGCGCCCCCTCTGATCCCAGCCGGCCTCGCCTTGCCTCGAGCACGCTGGCCACGCGCGGACGCTTCGCTCACAACGTCCTCGAATACATCCTGCTGCGTCTCTACGCCGAGCGTCACGGGCTGGTGCTGGAGACGCCCGACTGGGTCGGCGGACTGTTCTTCGCACTCGACGACCCTGCGCCTGCCGGACCGTTGGCCCCTTTGCTCTTCGGCCGCCACCTCCTGAACGAGGGCGTGCTGGGCGCGGCCCACAATCCGCCGCTCGCGGGTTGCGACGCGCTCTCGCCGCTTTTCCTGTTCACCTATCCGGAGACGGTACGGGAGCGGATCCAGTCATGGCTGCGGCCCCGGCCCGCCTTCGCGCCCTGGATCGACCCGGTGGTAGCGCGGCTGCGGCTCCTCGGCCGCACTGTGGTGGCACTGCACCTGCGACGCGGCGACTTCGTCGCCTGCGGTTACCCGATCACCGATGCGGGCTGGTACGTGGCGTGGCTGCGCGAGCTCTGGCCGACCCTCGACCGGCCGGTGCTGTACCTCGCGAGTGACGACCTCGCCGCCGTCCGGGCCGATTTCGCCGAATTCGGTCCCCTGTCGCTGGCGGACGTTGCCGAGCCCTGGCCGGGCCTGGACTACCTCCAGGACTTCCACGTCCTGTCTCGGGCCGACATCGTCGGCGTCAGCGCGGCCAGCGGCTTCGGCGCCCTCGCCGCGCGTCTCAATCCCGGCCTGCGCCTCGCGGTCGAGCCCGACCTCAAGGCGCGGCGGATCCGCCCGTTCCAGCTGTGGACATAACGCGGCGGGCGCCGGAGCGCTCCTCCACCGGATCGAAGTCTTACCCGGCTCGGAAGAGTGCGTCACGGCAGAGGTTTGAATTCCCGTTTCGTGCTGACGCGTTCGGAAGCGGCACCCAGAGCGCGCGCCGCAAGCAGGCCAGTTAGCGCCGCGCGCACGCGCTCCACCACGCCGCTCCAGTCGCCTCGCCGCTCCTGGCGGAACAGGCGCATGGTCGGGTACCAAGGCGTCACGTCACCGCGGGTCCGCCAGCGCCAATCGCAGGCGAAGGGCAGAATTGTCCAGGTCGGGCAACCGAGCGCGCCCGCGAGATGGGCGGGGCCGGTGCAGGAGCTGATCACGAGGTCGAGCCCGCTCATCGCCGCCGCGGTGTCGGCGAAGTCCGCGAGGTCGGGCCCGAGATCGATGAGGCGCGCAGCGGCCTCCGGGCAGTCGGCGAGCTGGGCGTGGCCCGGCCCTTTCTGCAGCGCGAGGAAACTCACGCCCGGCACGTCGAGGAGGGGCAGGAAGGCCGCGAGGCCCGGCGAGCGCGCCCGGTCGCCCCGGAAGGTCGGGTTGCCTGCCCAGACCAACCCGACCCGCAGGCCCGGATAGCGCGCCAGACGGCCGGACCACGCCGCGAGAGGCCTGGGCTCCGCGACGAGGTAGGGATGCGGGCCCGGCGGATCCTCACCGGCGACACCCATGAGGTAGGGCAGGCTCATCAGCGCGGCGTGAGCGTCGTGCGGCGGGACACGATCGCCGTTGCGGACCACGGCGGCGAGGCCCGGCAGCCCGGCTAGAACCCGGGCGAGATGGCCGTTGCAGGCCAGGATGACCCGGGCGCCCCGGGCGGCGAGCAGGCTGGCGTAGCGGGCGAATTGTAGCGTGTCGCCCGCACCCTGCTCCTCGTGGACGAGAAGCGTCAGCCCCGCCGGGTCGCCGCCGGACCAGCGTGGTGACGCAAAGGCTGGCGCAGCGCCGAAATCGGCCATGCGGCTGCGCCACTCGTAGGCCGCATAGCCCTCCGCGTCGCGGCCCTCGATCAGCAGGTTGAACCCCAGGGTGGTGTGTGCCTCGGCCAACCCGGGGTCGATCCGGATCGCCCGACGCGCGGCGAAAACGGCCTGACGCGGGCGCATCTCGTGCTGGGCCCCGAGGGCGAGGTTCAGCCATGCCGCCGCATCCGCCGGCCGCAGCGCCAGCATCCGTTGCAGGCAGCGCCTTGCCCCATCGTGGTCGCCGCGATCCTGCAGCGCGATCCCGAGATTGTTGAGGAGGCCCGGCTCATCCGGATCGATGCTGAGGCCGTTCCGGTAGGCGGCTTCGCCCTCGGCATCACGGCCGAGGCGCCGGAGGGCGACACCGAGATTCCCGTAAGCGGCGGCCAGCACGGGGTTCATCCCGAGAAGCGTCATCAGGATCTCGACGGCCTCGTCCGCCCGCTCTGCCAGGATGAGGTGGCGCGCCAGCGCGAGCCGCGCTTCGATGCTGAGCGGGTCGAGGTCGATGAACCGCGCGAGAGCGGTCGCCGCCTCCGCGTGGCGGCCGCTCTCACCGAGGATGTTCGCCAGAGTGTTCCAGGCCTGCGCCATGCGGGGGGCGAGGCGCAGAGCCGCAACGGCCTGCGTCTCGGCCTCGGCGAGGCAGCCCGTCGCGCGCAGCGCCGCAGCGTGAGCGAGGCGGAAGGCGGGAATGCGCGGCGCGATGCGGGCCGCGCGGGCGATCCACGCGGCGGCCTCCGCCGGCCTCCCCTCCTGCAACAGGCAGACCCCCTGGAGATGGAGGGCCTCCGCCCGCTCCGGCGCTGCGGCCAGCGCGTCGCGGCATCCCTTTCCAGCCTCAGCCAGGCGGCCGACGCCAAGATCGGCGATGATCGCGTCCATCGGAGCCAGAAGCCAGCCAGCCTTGCCCATAGCCTTCCCCGGATCCGCGCTTTATCAGATACCGCCTCGCCGTCCAGGCGAGCCCGCGCAGTACGAACACAATCACGATCGTCGGCAGGATGGAGAACGTGTTCGAGACCGCGCTCGGGCTCTACCGCGCGGGACGGGGCCGGGAAGCGCTACCGATGTTGCGCGCGCTGGCCGAGCATCATCCCGGCGAACCCGCCATCCTCAACCTGCTGGGTGTCTGCCTGCGGACGGCCGGAGAGCTGGCGGCGGCAGAGACGGTCCTGCGCGATGCCCTGGCCGCGTCTCCGGACCACGCGGAAGCGCTCCTGAACCTCGCGGCGGTCTTGAGGGATGGTGGACGCTATGGTGTCGCGACGACTTGCCTGCGCCGCCTCCTCACGCAGCATCCCGCCCTCGGCGAAGGCCTGAAGCGTCTCGGCGCGATGCTCTCGGAGATGGGCGACCTCGACCAGGCCGAGGCGGTTCTGCGTCGAGCGGTCAGGCTCTCGCCGGACGGGATCGAGGAGCGCTTCAACCTCGCGGTGATCCTCAGCCAGACACGCGCGCCAGTCTGGGCGATCCGTGCCCTTCGGCAAGCGATCGCCTTGCGGCCCGAGGGTGCCTTCGCCTACGGGCTCCTCGGGGCCTGCGCTCTGCGGGCCGGGGACCTCGACGCAGCGGAGGCGGCCTTCGCGCGCTCCCTGCGTCTCGATCCCGCCGCGGCGGATGCGCGCCAAGGCTTGGTGCGCGTCGCACGCTATCGGGCCAGCGCCCGCGCGGCCCGTTCGGGCCCCGGCCCGGATGGGCTCGCTCTGCGCGGGGCCTTCGCGACGGCGAGCGGCTACAGCCACATGGCGCGGCGCCTGATCGAGGCTCTTCGCCGCCGCAGGATCCCGCTGGAGATCCTGAGCCTTGTTGCGGACGAGCGCTGGCCGTTCGAGCCGCTCGACCGCCCGGTCCGGGCGCGGGCCCTCCTCAACGTGCTGATCCCGATGGCGGTGGAGCGGGTGCCGGGCTTGCCGACGGTCACTTTCACGATGTTCGAGGGCCATCCCATCCCGCCGAACTGGCTGGTTCACAGCCACAACAGCGATGTCGTCATCGTGCCGACGCGCGCCTCCCGCCGAGCTTGGATCACGGCCGGCTTCCCGGAGGCGCGGCTTCGCCTCTGTCCGCTCGGCATCGACCCGGAGGTGGGAGACGGCATTCCCCTGCACCTCGCCTTGCCGGACGGGCGTCCCGTCGCGGAGATCCCCTACCGCTTCCTCAACGTCTCGGACTTCATCCCGCGCAAGAACGTCGACGGGCTGCTGCGGGTCTGGTTGAGGGCCACCGACCGCCGGGATCTGGCCTGCCTGATCCTCAAGCTCGCCATAGGCGGCCGGCCGCACGGCCGAAACGAGCTCGCCGACCTCGTGCGCCGCAGCGAGGCGGCGACGGGCCGCCGCCTCGCGGAGGCCGCGCCGATCCTGCTGGTCGACACGGTGCTCGATGATGTCCGGATGAATGGCCTCTACCGGGCGGCGACCCACTACTGGAGCCTGTCGCATGGGGAAGGTTGGGACCTCCCGATGGCGACCGCGGGGGCGCTCGGTCTCGGGCTGATCGCGCCGCGTCACACGGCTTATGTCGACTATCTCCATGACGGCATCGCCCACCTGATCCCGGCCCGCCCCGCGCCGGCCAAGCGGCCCTACGGGGAGGAGCCCTGGGCCCCCTTCCACGGCTTGGATTGGTGGCAGCCGGACGAGGAGGCGGCGGTCGCGGCCCTTCAGACCGTGATCCGGACGGGGGCGGCGCTTCCCTCGGCCGCCGATCACCTGCGACGGCACTTCACCTGGGATCAGTCGGCCTCGACCCTGCTGACGATCTTAGGCGGCCTCGGTCTCGCCCCGAAGCCCGAGCAGGCATGAGCGCCGTCGAGGCTTTATTCGCGCAGGCCTGCCGCGACCACGCGGCCGGCCACGCCGTGACGGCCGAGGCCGGCTACGGCGCTGTCCTCGCC
>JAEWKL010000135.1 GCA_023386115.1 Pseudomonadota bacterium | reverse complement strand
GCGCAGGCGCGGCCGCCGCACCGGTCGCGCCTGCGCACCTCACCTTCGTCTCACGTGCCGCAACCCATCCTCGTGCCGGCGGCCGCAATTGCCAGCCGCATCCCGCCGCCGCATAATGCGGGCAATGCCGCAACGGAGCCGGCAACACGGGAGGGACGGCTTGGCGCGGGAAATTGCGGCGCGGGCAAACTCTGCGCGGGCCATGTCGAGTGCAAGGTCGGGTGAGGCCACGCGCACGCGCTCGCATCGCTGCGGGATCCAGACCGCCTGGACCGAGGCGGCCGGGGCCGAGGCCGCCGTGGCGGCGCTCGCCGCTTCCCTCGACGTCGCCCGCATCGCCCACCTCGTCATCTTCTTCTCGCCGGTCTACGGGGTCGAGACGCTGAACGCGGCGCTGGCCCGCGCCTTCCCTGGCGTGCGGGTCGCCGGCTGCACCTCCTCGGGCGAGATCAGCCCGATGGCCGGGCTCGACCGCGGCCTCGTGGCGATCGCCTTTCCGCACGAGGGATTCCGCATCGCCTCGACGGTGCTCGAGGCGGTCGACCATCTCGACGCCGAGCGGGCGGCGGCCTCGATCCGCGCGCTGCGCTGCGCCCACGAGCGGATCTCCCGCGGCGGGCAGCGCTTCGCCATCTCGCTCATCGACGGCCTCGCCAATGCCGAGGAGACGGTGATCGCCGCCATCGGCTACGGGCTCGACGGGGTGCCCCTCGTCGGCGGCTCCGCCGGGGACGAGCTGACCTTCTCCGAGACGGCGCTGATCCATGACGGGCAGGTGCACCGCCGCGCGGCGATCCTGCTGCTGATCGAATCGGATTTCCCGGTCGAGATCTTCAAGAACGACAATTTCGAGCCGACCGGCGTCAAGTTCGTGGTCACCGAGACCGACCACGAGCAGCGCACCGTGCGCGAGCTGAATGCCGAGCCGGCAGCGGTCGAATACGCCAACGCGCTCGGCCTCGATCCCGACGCGCTCACGCCCACGAGCTTCGCGGCGCATCCGCTCGTCGTGCGGGTCGGCGGCGATTATTTCTGTCGCTCGATCCGCCACCTCAACCCGGACCAGTCGCTGAGCTTCCACTGCGCCATCGAGAGCGGCGTGGTGCTGACGCTCGCCCGCCAGAAGGACCTGGTCGAGGCGACCCGCGAGGAACTGGCCCGGCTCGACGCGCGACTCGGCGGCGTCGACCTGGTGATCGGCTTCGAATGCGTGCTGCGCCGCCTCGACGCCGAGATCCACCAGGCCCGCCACAGCATTGCCGAGCTCTACCGGCACTACAACGTCGTGGGCTTCGAGACCTATGGCGAGCAGTATCGCTCGATGCACCTGAACCAGACCTTCACGGGCATCGCCATCGGCCGGCCCGCCGGCCCGTGACCGGGGACGATTCGAGGGCCGGCCGGACCGTCGCGACCGACGACGTGGCGGCCCTGCAACGCCGCATCGCCAAGCTGGAGCGCATCAACGCCGCGCTGATGTCCCAGGTCGAGCGCACGATGGACCAGCGCGGCAGCGCCTACTCGCTGTTCCAGACCGCCATCACCCTCGAGGGCCAGGTCCGCTCCCGCACCGAGGAGCTGACGGCGCTGATGCGCAGCCTGGAGCGCACGAACCAGGACCTGACCGCGGCCAAGGAGGAGGCCGAGCGGGCCAACCGCTCGAAGACCCGCTTCCTCGCTGCCGCGAGCCACGACCTGCTCCAGCCCCTCAACGCGGCGCGGCTGTCGATCTCGGCGCTGGCCGACATGCGGGTCGGGCCGGAGGCGCGCAGCATCGTCGGCCAGGTCGAGCGCGGCCTGCAGACGATCGAAGACCTGATCAAGACGCTCCTCGACATCTCGAAGCTCGATGCCGGGCTGATCCAGCCGGTGGTGCGGCCGGTGCTCGTCGCCGACGTGCTGGAGAGCATCGAGGCGAGCTTCGGGCCGCTCGCGGCGCGCAAGGGCCTGCGCCTCTCGGTGCGCGGCGGGCGGACCTGGGTGGCGAGCGACCTCGTCCTGCTCCAGCGCATCCTGCAGAACCTGGTCTCGAACGCGATCCGCTACACCGCCGCCGGCGGCGTGCTGGTGGCGGCGCGCAAGCGCGGGGGCGAGATCCGGATCGACGTGGTCGATTCCGGCGCCGGTATCCCGGAGAGCGAGCAGGACCTGATCTTCGAGGAGTTCCACCGCGGCGGGCGCGAGAGCGTCGACGGCGAGATCGCGCTGGGCCTCGGCCTGTCGATCGTCCGGCGCTCGGCCCAGGCCCTCGGACACCATCTGAGCCTCGAATCCCGGGTCGGCCACGGCTCGCGCTTCAGCCTGCATCTCACCCCCTGCGCACCCGAGCCGCCCCGGCCCGCCCCGTCGCTGGTGCCGCCGACGAGCCTGACGGGCGCCCGCATCGCGCTGATCGAGAACGACAAGGCGGCGCTCGAAGCGCTGGCGCGGCTCTTCCACGGCTGGGACGCCAACGCCTTCGCGGCACGCGACCATCTGAGCTTGGTGCGGCTGCTGGGCACGACCTGGAGCCCCGACGTCGTCGTCGCCGACTTCCACCTCGACGGCGGCGCCTGCGGCCTAGACACCGTGGAATGGCTGCGCTCCGTCCACGGCCACGACATCCCGGCGGTGATCACCACCGCCGACCACTCGTCCGAGGTCGAGGCGCGGGTGCGGGCGGCGCGCTGCGAGCTGGTGCACAAGCCGCTGAAGCCGGCGCAGCTGCGGGCGCTCCTCGCCCACCTGCTGAGCCGCGGCTGAGTCCGCGCGCCGCCGCGGTGTGATTGTTTCCAATCGATTTCCATGGTCGGACTTGCCAGCGCGTGGCGACGGGCGGACTATTGTCCTCGCACGGCTCTATATCGAATGGCCTATGTCCATCGTTTCTATTATATTTCTCAGCGTAAGTTTGTACGAACGGACTAATCAAAACGGGAAATGGACGGTTGCACACGCGCAACATACTGCGTGAATGCGAGACCGATGCCGCCAGGACGAATCCCTTGTCTGCTCAACTGTGGCATCTCTCCAGAATGCGGGGGGAGTCCAGCGTGGCACGGATCTTACTGACGGGCGCAACCGGCTTTCTGGGCGGCGCCGTCCTACACCACGGCTTGAGCCGGCGCGACGGCACCGAATGGGTCTGCCTCGTGCGCTGCGCCGACGTGGAGCAGGGCTATCAGAGGATCGCGGCGCGCCTCTCCCGCTTCACCGATCTCTTCACGGCCCATCGCCTCGCCCGGCAGGTGACGATCGTGCCGGGGGACTTCACCCGGGCCGACCAGGATGCCGACCCGCGGCTCGACGACGTGACCCACGTCCTCCACCTCGCCGCCGACACCTCCTATCGCGGCGAGGAGCGGGTTTTCCGCACCAATCACCTCGGCACCCTGGCGCTCGCCCGGCGCGCCCGCCTGATGCCGAAGTTGCGGCGCTTCCTGCATGTCGGCACCGCCATGAGCTGCGGCGCGGATGCGCCCACCCTGGTGCACGAGGCGGCGCCGCGCCCGGAGGATCGCCACCTCGTCGCCTACACGGCCTCGAAGGCCGCGGCCGAGACGTCCCTCGCGGCCGAGTTCGCCGACCTGCCGCTCGTGGTGGCGCGGCCCTCGATCGTCGTCGGCCACTCGACCCTCGGTGCCGGCCCGAGCTCGAGCATCCTCTGGCTGGTGCGCGCCGCCGACCGGCTCCGTCTCCTGCCGACGGAGACCCGCACCGGCATCGACATCGTGCCGGTGGACTGGGCCGCCGGGGCCCTGCTCGCGCTGCTGCGGAAGCCCGACCTCGCGCACCCTCTCTATCACGTCTCCGCCGGCGAAGGGTCGCTGACGCGCTGGCCCGACCTCTTCCGGGCCTTCGAGGCCGCCGACCCGGAGGGCGGCCCCCGCCTCGTCGACCGCTTCGACTTCGCCGACCGGGCGGCGCTGCGCGAGCGCTTCGCCGCGACCTTCGGGCTCGACACGGCCCTGAAGCACGCGATGCTGCGCGCCACCCGGGCCTATTACATGTTCTGCGCCCTGGACTTCACCTTCGCGAACGACCGGCTCCTCGCCGAGGGCATCGCGGAGCCGCCCTCCCTGCCGGACTATCTCGGGCCCTGCCTGGCGAATTCTGCCGACATCGTCGAGCAGTTCGTCGACGATCTCGAGATGTTCACGGCCTCCGCGACGGCCGAGCCGCTGCCGCTCACGGCGACCGCATGACGCCCTATCTCACACTCGCGGTCGCCATCCTGGCGGAGATCACCGCCACCCTGTCGCTCAAGGCCGCCGACGGGCTCACCCGTCCGGGTCCGACCGTCCTGGTCGCCCTCGGCTACGGCACTGCGTTGTGGCTCATGTCGGGCAGCATGGACATGCTGCCGATCGGCATCGTCTACGCGATCTGGGCCGGGGTGGGCATGGTCGGAGCGGCCCTCGGCGGCGCCATCCTGTTCGGCGAGCCGGTGACGCCGCTGATGATCCTCGGCATCGGCGTGATCGCGGTCGGCGTCGGCATCCTGGCGGCGGCCCAGGCTCACGCCTGAGGGCGGGTGACCGCCGCGACGAGCTGCACGGCGCCGTCGATGGCCTCGCGCATCGCGGCCTCGTCCCAGTGCACCCGGGCGAGCACGTAGCCGCCCTCGACGATCGCGATCAGCACCGCGGCGAATGGGGCGGCCTCGATTCCGGGGATGAGGCTGCCGGCCGCCTTCGCCTCCTCCAGGCTCGCGCGAAGTGAGGCTTGGATGCGCCCGAGATAGGCCGCGACCGGCTCGCGCAGGGCAGGCTCCTCCATGGCGGCTTCGTTCGCGAGGCGGGCGAGGCGGCAGCCGCGCAGGGCCTGCCGCTCGCGGGTCAGGTAAGCCCGGACGCGGTCGAGGGGCGGGGTGGTGGACACGAACAGCGCGTCGATCACCGCGATCTCCTCCTCGGCCATCTCGGCGAGCGCCGCGGCCGCCACCTCCCGCTTGCCGGGAAAGTGGTGATAGAGGCTGCCCTGGCCGGCGCCGCTGCGCGCCAGCACGTCCCGCGGGCTCGTCGCCTCGTAGCCGCGCTCCCAGAGCAGCGCCTTCGTCGCCGCGACGATCGCCTCGCGCTTCGATGATCCCTGCCGCGCCACGCCGCCTCTCCTGCCGTTGGAGCGCGGTATGCCGCGGCCGGGCTCTCCAGGCCAGAGCGTCAGGCCGCGCCCGCGAGATGGGGCGGGGGTGCATCGGCGTAATGGGCGATGCCGTTGCCGAAGGACCAGTTCTCCCGCGCCGTCTCTACGAGGTTCACGAACACGTCCTCCGGCCGCACGCCGGCCGTGCCGAGCTTCTCGCTGATGGCGGCGAACAGCGCCTTCTTCTGCGCGACGCTGCGCCCGGTCGACAGGTGGATCTGCACGATCACCAGATCGTCGCTTCGGGCGACGCCGAGATAGCCCGGATCGTAGATCACCTCGTCGAACTGGCAGGAGACGATCTGGAAGCGGTCGTCGGCCGGCACGCCGAGGCTGCCGACGAGGGCCGCATGGATGGCGTCCGCGATGGCACGCCGTTCGGAGGCGGGGCGCTCGCGCTTCAGGGAGATGTGGACCAGGGGCATCGGAAGCCTCCGCGGCTGCGGGAGCAGCCTCGATCCTTCTATTGTACCTACTAGTATGTATCAAAATGCCGCGCGCGCAGCCCTGGCCTGCGCCTCGCTCAACGCTCCAGCATCTGCGCCTCCAGCCGCGCCTGCCAGCCGTGGCGCACCAGTTCCGGATCGGCGTGCAGCTCCGCCGGGTAGCCGACGCACAGATAGGCGATCAGCCGCCAGGCGGGTGGGACGTCGAGCGCCGCCGTGACCTCCTCGGGGCACAGGATCGAGACCCAGCCGACGCCGAGGCCGTGGCTGCGCGCCGCGAGCCAGAAGGTGTGGATGGCGGTGACGGCCGAGTACCGCAGCATCTCCGGCATGGTGGCGCGGCCGAGCCCGTGGCCGGCCCCCGTCGCCTCGTCGCAGAAGACTGCGAGATGCACAGGCGCCTCGCGCAGGCCCGCGAGCTTGAGGCTCCGATAGGCCGCGGCGCGCGCGTCGTCGTAGGTCGCGGCCGCCGCCTCGTTGCAGCGGAGGAAGCTCGCCGTCACCGCCGCGCGGCGGTCCGGATCCGAGACCCGCACGAAGCGCCAGGGCTGGCTGTTGCCGACGGACGGGCTGAGGCCGGCAAGGGCCAGGCATTCGCGCACCGTGTCGTCCGGCACCGGATCGGGGCGGAAGCGCCGCACGTCGCGGCGCCAGCGGAACAGCTCGACCAGCCGCTCGCGGAAGGCGGCGTCGAAGTCGGGAGGCTGAGTCATCTGTGTCCCCTCCCCATCCCTCCCCCGCTTCG
>JAEWKL010000110.1 GCA_023386115.1 Pseudomonadota bacterium | reverse complement strand
GGTCGTGTCCCTGGAGGTGGTGTAGCTCGCCGGTAGCGGGAGAGCCCGCCTGCGCGCCCTTCCCAGCGCTGTGGCAGGCGGGATCTCTCGCGGGGTGGTCATCGGCGGTTGCCGGGTAGGGTCGGGTTGCGAGCACCAACCTCGAACCCGAGAGACCCCCGATGACCGACGAGATGATGGCCCTGCGCGGGCTGATGGAGAAGAGCGCCGACACAGATCTCCTGCGCGAGATGATCGGCTTTGCGGCCGAACGGCTGATGGAGCTGGAGGTGGGCGGCCTGACCGGGGCGGGTCACGGCGAGAAGAGCGCCGAGCGGCTGGTCCAGCGCAATGGCTACCGTGACCGAGACTGGCAGACGCGGGCCGGGACAGTCGAACTGCGCATCCCCAAGCTGCGTAAGGGCTCGTACTTCCCGGCTTTCTTGGAACCGCGCCGGATGGCTGAAAAGGCGCTCACGGCTGTGATCCAGGAGGCCTACATCCAGGGTATCTCGACCCGGTCCGTGGACGACTTGGTCCAAGGCCATGGGTGGCACGGGCGTGTCGAAGAGCCAGGTCAGCCGGCTCTGCCAGGAGATCGACGAGCGGGTCGGCGCGTTCCTCGACCGGCCCATCGAGGGCGAGTGGCCGTATCTCTGGATCGACGCGACTTACGTGAAGGTGCGCCAGGACGGGCGTATCGTCTCGGTTGCCGTCATCGTGGCAGTCGGCGTGAACACCGATGGCCGGCGCGAGGTGCTGGGCATGGATGTTGGGCCCTCCGAGGCCGAGACGTTCTGGACAGCCTTCCTCCGCAAGCTGGCGCGCCGCGGCCTGCGCGGTGTGAAGCTGGTGATCTCGGACGCCCACGAGGGCATCAAGGCGTCGGTGGCCAAGGTGATGAACGCGACCTGGCAGCGTTGCCGTGTCCACTTCATGCGCAACGTGCTCGCCCATGCCGGGCGCAGCGGGCGGCGTGTCGTCTCCGCCTTCATCGCCACGGCATTTGCCCAGGATGACGCCGAGGCGGCCCGTCAGCAGTGGCGGCGCGTGGCCGATCAGCTCCGGCCCAAGGTGCCCAAGCTCGCCGCCCTGATGGACGAGGCCGAGCCGGACGTGCTGGCCTACATGGGCTTCCCCACCCAGCATCGAGTCAAGCTGCACTCCACAAACCCGCTGGAACGCCTCAACGGCGAGATCAAACGCCGGACCGAGGTGGTCGGCATCTTCCCCAACGAGGCGGCCATCACACGCCTCGTCGGCGCGATCCTGTTGGAGCAGAACGACGAGTGGGCCGTCCAGCGCTCCCGCTACATCACCCTGGAAAGCATCGCCCCGATCGGCGATGATCCTCTCGTCAGCCTGCCCACCCTGGCAGCCTGATCAATCCGGCCCCGGCCGGTGATCGTGGTGGCCACGCCGAAGCTACACCACGCCAGGGGACACAACCCGCGTCGATCAGCCGGATCGTCTCCGCCGTCCGCACGAAGGCCGGCTCGATCTGGAAGCCGTCGCGGGTCGCGACCTCCTGGACGATGATCCGGCTCACGCGACGGCTCCCTTCTGGCGCAGCGACGAGATGGCAGCCTCGTCGAAACCGAGCTCGGACAGCACCGAGTCGGTGTGGGCGCCGAGTGCCGGGCCCTGACAGCGCACGGCGCCGGGAGTCTCGGAGAGCTTCGGCACGATGCCGGGCATCTTCACATGGGTATTGCCCGGAAGCTCCGCCTGCAAGATCATGTCGCGGGCGAGATAGTGCGGGTCGGTCACGATGTCGGCCACCGAATAGATCCGGCCGGCCGGCACCTCGGCGCGATCGAGCACCTTGAGCGCGTCCGTGACGGTCAGGCCCTTCGTCCAGTCGGCGATGACGGCGTCGAGCATCGCAGCCTGTTTCGAACGGCCCTCGTTGTTGCGAAGAGCCGGGTCCTCGGCGAGGTCGGGCCGGCCGATCGCGGTCATGAAGCGGCGGAAGATCGGGTCGCTGTTGCCGGCGATGACGACGAAGCCGCCATCCTTGCTCGGATAGGTGTTCGACGGCGTGATGCCGGGCAAAGCCCCGCCGGTGCGGGTGCGGACCTCGCCGAGGAGGTCGTATTCCGGCACCAGGCTCTCCATGACGTTGAACACGCTCTCGACGAGGGAAACGTCGATCACTTGGCCGCCGCCCTGGCCGGTCTTGACCCGCAAAAGCGCCATCAGGGCGCCGATGACGCCGTGGAGCGAGGCGAGCGTATCGCCGATGCTGACGCCGACCCGGGCCGGCGGGGTGCTCGGATCGCCGGTGGTGAAGCGGATGCCGCCCATCGACTCGCCGATGGCGCCGAAGCCGGGCCGGTCGCGGTAGGGCCCGGTCTGGCCATAGCCGGAGATGCGGACCATCACGAGGTTCGGGTTCAGCGCCGAGAGCACGTCCCAGCCGAGCCCTAGTGCACTGACGCCTTCAAAAGGTACACTACGCAATAGAAATTCTTTCGTGGTTGCAGTTGGTTAGTGGGCGTCCGTGTGGCTCGTTCGTCGGCGTCAGTGCACTAGCTTCTCCAGGCCGCCGGGGCGGAAGTTCTCGACGACGACGTCCGCGCTCCCGGCGCGCTGCTTGACGATCGCGAGGCCGTCCGGCGACTTCAGGTTGACGGCGATCGACTTCTTGTTGCGCGACTGCAGGGACCACCAGAGCGAGGTGCCCTCGTGCATCTTGCGCCACTTGCGCAGGGGATCGCCCTCGCTGGGGGGCTCGACCTTGATCACCTCGGCGCCGAACTCCGCCATCAGGCGGGTGGCGAAGGGCGCGGCGATCAGCTGTCCGAGCTCCAGAACGCGAATGCCCGCGAGCGGTCCGCTCATGGCATGTCCTCCCATTCCATTTGCTTGCGCCTCCTCTCGTTGACGAAGGCAGAACCGATCCAACCGTGCATCTTGAGGTCGAAGCGGTTCAGGAGGCCTGAGGCGGGAAGCTCGTCGGGAATGGCCCGCCCTCTTCTCGGGATATCGCTCCGGAATTCCGGCCGTGGCGGCCTTTGATCGTAAGCGGATTCGAGCCGGCGCGCCACCCCGTCGTCGATTGGCTCCTGGTCGATCGGCGCTTGGGGTCGATCGGCTCTTGGGGTCGATGGGCTCTTGGGGTCGATGGGCTCTTGGGGTCGATCGGCTCTTGCGCATTCGCTCGCAGCGTCGCGCCTCGAGGGAAGGCTATCGGCCTTTCGCCCCTGCGAGGGCTCACACGCCTTCACCCACGAACACGCCGATCCCCGACGCTTGTCCGGCGCTTCACTGGGGAAACCAAAAAGATGACCGATAGTCGGCGCTGAGACATCGACCGATTTGGTCACTGACCTACATGTTCGAGCACCGACCGTGAGGAAGCGAGGCCGCGCAGCATGTCCGGCGACAACCTGGGAGACGGGCAGATTCACATTGCCGCGCCGGTTTCGCGCACTGGTGGGATCCGTCGCCTTCCCTTAAGGTGCCTAGGTAGAAACCGGTTCGGATTCGAACGGCGCGAGGGGTAAGAGCGGCCATGCGGTCTGTGCAACCGGCGGAACTCACGGCCTGCGACAGGGAGCCGATCCACATCCTCGGCACGTTGCAGCCGCACGGCTTCCTGCTGGCGCTCGAAGGACCGGAGCTTCGCGTCGTCCAGGCCAGCGCCAACCTGCCGGACCTGCCGGGGCGCCCCGCCGCCCAGGCCTATGGCCGCCCCTTGCGGGAGGTGCTGCCGGAGGTCGGGGCGCCGGTCGTCGAGATGCTGACGACGCATCTCGGCCGGGACGGCGCGGCCTATCTGGGCACGCTCAGCCTCGAGACCGGGGCGGGTCCTCGCGCCTACGACCTCGCGGCGCACCACTCCGGGCCACTCACGGTGCTCGAATTCGAGGAGAGCGCCGGCGAGGCCTCGGCGGGCCGCCTCGACATGCTCTATCCGCGGCTGCGCGCCTTCATCGAGGCGCTGCACGGGGCCGGGACGGTGGAGGACCTGTGCGGGCTGCTGGCCGCCGACATCCGCCAGCTCACCGGGTTCGACCGTGCCCTGGTCTACCGCTTCGACCGCGACTGGAACGGCACGGTCGTGGCCGAGGATGGCAACGGCGTGCTGCCGTCCTATCTCGACCTGCGCTTTCCCGCCACCGACATCCCGACCCAGGCGCGGGAGCTCTACCGCCGCAACCGCCTGCGCATCATTCCGGACGCCGCCTACGCGCCGGTGCCGATCGTGCCGGTCCTGACACCGTCGACCGGGGCTCCCCTCGATCTCAGCCAGTCCGTCCTGCGCAGCGTCTCGCCGGTCCATGTCGAGTACATGCGCAATATGGGTACCATGGCGTCGATGTCGATCTCGATCCTGGTCGAGGGCGCGCTGTGGGGCCTGATCTCCTGCCACAACAAGACGGCGCGGCGGGTGCCGCTGCAGACCCGCAACGCCTGCGACATCCTCACCCAGACCTTCGCCCTCCAGCTCGCCGCCAAGGAGCGCGGGTCACTGGCCGAGCAGCGCCTCTCCCTCGGCGCGATCCAGGCCCGCCTGCTCGGCTTCATGGCCGAGGAGGAGACCTTCGTCGAAGGCTTCCTCAACCATCTGGAGGATGTGCTGGCGCTGACGAATGCCGGCGGGGCCGCGATCGTCACCGGCCAGCGCTGCTACCTGATGGGCCGGACGCCGACCGAGCGGCAGGTCAGGGGCGTCTACGAGTGGCTCTCGGCCGAGCATGGCAGCGAGGCGGTCCTCGTCACCGACGCGCTGGGCGAGGACTATCCGCCGGCGCGCACCATCGCCGACACGGCGAGCGGGCTCCTCGCCATCTCGATCTCGGAGAAATACGCCAGCTACGTGCTGTGGTTCCGGCCCGAGGTGATCCAGACCGTGCGATGGGGCGGCGACCCGACCAAGGCCGCCACCCAGGATCCCGCCGGAGGGCCCGCCCGGCTGCACCCGCGCAAGTCCTTCGAGACCTGGAAGGAGACCGTGCAGGGCCGCTCGCTGCCCTGGTCGGTGCCGGAGGTTGACACCGCCAAGGACCTGCGCGCCGCGGTGCTCGGCATCGTGCTGCGCCGGGCCGAGGAGCTGGCGGCCCTGACCGAGGAATTGCAGCGCTCGAACAAGGAGCTCGAGGCGTTCTCGTACTCGGTCAGCCACGACTTGCGGGCGCCGTTCCGCCACATCGTCGGCTATGCCGAGCTCCTGCGCTCACGCGAGGGCGAGAAGTTCTCGGAGCGCGGGCGGCGCTACGTCGACACCATCATCGAGGCGGCGTTCTCCGCCGGCACCCTCGTCGACAACCTGCTGACCTTCTCGCAGATGGGCCGCAACGCCCTCAATCGCATCTCCTGCGACATGAACCAGCTCGTCGAGGACGTGCGCCGGACGATGATCCGCGACATCCCGCTCGAGCGGGCGATCCGCTGGAAGGTCGGCCCCCTCGGCCGGGCCGAGGCCGACCCGGTGATGATGCGGCTCGTGATCGAAAACCTGCTCTCCAACGCGGTCAAGTACACCCGCGGCCGGCCCGAAGCGGTGATCGAGGTCGCGCGCGAGGCCGACCGCGACGGCGAGGCGGTGTTTTGCGTGCGCGACAACGGCGTCGGCTTCGACATGGCTTACGTCAACAAGCTGTTCGGCGTGTTCCAGCGCCTGCATCGCGTCGAGGAATTCGAGGGAACCGGCATCGGGCTCGCGAATGTCCGCCGAATCGTCGAGCGTCACGGAGGACAGGTCTGGGCCGAGGGCGTTCTCGGCCAAGGCGCGACCTTCCACTTCACGCTCCCCATCCGCTAGAGACGCGTCATGGCCGACCTGAAGCCGATCCTCCTCGTCGAGGACAATCCCAACGACATCGAGCTCACCCTCGCGGCGCTCGAGAAGAGCCAGCTGGCAAACAAGATCGTCATCTGTCGCGATGGCGCGGAGGCGCTGGAATTCCTGCGCCGCCAAGGTCCGCACGCCGAGCGGCCGGTGCAGGACCCTGCCGTCGTGCTGCTCGATCTCAAGCTGCCGAAGGTCGACGGGCTCGAGGTGCTGGCGGCGGTGAAGGGCGACCCGAAGATGCGGGCGATCCCGATCGTGATGCTGACCTCGTCGCGAGAGGAGAGCGACCTCGTGCGCTCCTACCAGCTCGGCGTGAACGCCTTCGTGGTCAAGCCGGTCGGGTTCAAGGAGTTCTTCGAGGCGATCCAGGATCTCGGCGTGTTCTGGGCCGTGCTCAACGAGCCGCCCCCCCACCGGGCGGATTGGGCCTCCGGTGACTGACGCAACCGCGCCGGAGGACGGCGGAGCTCCCTTGCGCATCCTGCTCCTTGAGGACAGCGACCTCGACACCGAGCTTCTCTGCGCCATCCTGGAGGATGCGCAGCTCTCGATCGCGATCGACCGGGTGATCACCCGCGACGCCTTCACGACCGCGACGGCGCAACGCCGCCACGACATCATCCTGGCCGATTACGTGCTGCCCGCCTTCGACGGGATGAGCGCGCTCGCCACCGCCCGTCAGAACTGCCCCGAAATCCCGTTCGTCTTCGTCTCCGGCACCCTCGGCGAGGACGTGGCCGTGGAGGCCCTGAAGCACGGCGCCACCGATTACGTGACCAAGCAGCGCCTCGACCGGCTGCCGCGGGTCATCCTGCGCGCCCTCTCGGAGGCCCGCGCCCATGTGCGGCGGCGCACCGCCGAGCAGGCCCTGCGCGACCTCAACGAATCCCTCGAGCAGCGCGTCGCCGAGCGGACGCGGGAGCTGGCCCAAGCCAATGCGGCGTTGCAGCACCAGATCGCCGAGCGCGAGCGGATCGAGGACGCCCTGCGCCAGGCCCAACGGCTCGAAGCGGTGGGCCAGCTCACCAGCGGCGTCGCCCACGACTTCAACAACCTCCTGACGGTGATCGCCGGCAATATCGAGTTCCTCGAACGCGCGGTCTCGGACGAGCGCTCGAAGCGACGCCTCGACATGATGCGCGGCGCCGCCGATCGCGGCGCCCGGCTGACGGCGCAGCTCCTCGCCTTCTCGCGCCGGCAGAAGCTCGCGCCGGTGCCGGTGCGCCTGAACGAGACCGTCGCGTCGATGCGCGACCTGCTGCAGAGCTCGATGGGCGGCTCGGTCCGCATCGAGATGACGCTGCAGCCCGATCTCTGGCCGGCCCTCGTCGATGCGACCCAGATCGAGCTCATCATCCTCAACCTCGCGATCAATGCCCGCGACGCGATGGCGGTCGGCGGCTGCCTGACCATCGAGACCGCCAACGTGCCGCTCGACGCCGAGCCGACCCGGCCCGAGGAGCCGATGCCGGGCGACTACGCCATGGTGGCGGTGAGCGACACCGGCACCGGCATCCCGCCCGAGGTGCTCGCCCGGGTGTTCGAGCCGTTCTTCACCACCAAGGAGGTCGGCAAGGGCTCCGGCCTCGGCCTCGCCCAGGTCTACGGCTTCGCCAAGCAATCGGGCGGCGGCGTGCGCATCGAGACCACGCCCGGCGAGGGTACCTCGGTGCGGGTCTACCTGCCGCGGGTGGCGGCGGAGGCCGCCGCGCACGAGGTGCGCCCGGCCGAGATCGACTGCGCCGAGTGGCGCGACCCGAACGACAAGCGGGTGGTGCTGGTCGTGGACGACGACGGCGCGGTGCGCGACATCACCACGACGCGCCTTTGCGAGGCGGGCTACGCGATCCGCGAGGCGGGCTCGGGCCTCGCGGCGATCCAGGCGCTGGAGAGCGACCACTGCGTCGATCTCGCGGTGCTCGATTTCGCGATGCCGGGCATGAACGGCGCCGAGGTCGCGACGGTGATCCGGAGCCGCTGGCCGCAGATCCAGATCCTGTTCGTCACCGGCTATGCCGACCACACCGCCCTGTCGCGGATCGAGGGCGGCAGCGAGGACCGGGTGGTGCAGAAGCCGTTCCGCGGCGAGGATCTGGAGCGCAAGGTCGCGTCGATCCTGGAGCCGCGCCCGCGGCTGACCCTGGTGAGCGGCGGGGCTGAGGCGCCCGCGCGGGTCGTCGGCACGGCGCGGGGATAGCGGCGTATGCGGAAACGCCCGCCGCCACGATGAGCGATGGCGGTCCTCCCGCGGGGGCGGCCATCGAACCGGCGGAGTCCGGCACCGTCGCACATCACGAGAGCCGCGGTCGGCCTTGCGCGGGGACGAGGGACGCCGCG
This sequence comes from Pseudomonadota bacterium, assembly GCA_023386115.1. Lineage (GTDB taxonomy): Bacteria > Pseudomonadota > Alphaproteobacteria > Rhizobiales > Beijerinckiaceae > Methylobacterium. Next base: position 2,684 of record JAEWKL010000110.1, on the reverse strand, counting down.
TCAGAAGCGCCGCAGACGCCTCCGATCCGACGTGCTACGGTCCACACCGATAAGGATCTGAGTCGCACGTTCGGCCGGTCCATCGGAGGATGAACGCTGCATGGCAGGATCCATGGTGACATCCATGGCCGGAGCCCGACCGCTCCGGATCGGTCCACTGCGCTCCACCCCCGCGCAGGCGGGACCGGACCCTGTCCGCCGTTGCATCTCCTCGATCACGCGACACTGCGCGCCCAGGGCCAGGCCCGCCTTCCGCGCCGCGCATCCGTTCGTGCAGCCCGTTCCGCATCGCATCGCGAGGTTCCCATGACAGTGACCAAGTTCGGTCTCGGCCAGCCGCTGCGCCGGGTCGAGGATCGTCGGCTGATCACCGGCGAGGGCCATTACGGCGACGACCACGCCCCCGCAGGCTGCCTGCACGCGGCCCTGCTGCGCAGCCCGCACGCCCATGCCAGGTTCACCATCACCGACCTCGACGCCGCCCGGGCAATGCCCGGCGTGCACCTCGTGCTCACCGCCGAGGACGTGGCCGGCCTCACCGACATCAAGTGCCAGGCGCCGCTGCCGAACAGCGACGGCAGCCAGAACCACGTCGCCAACATCCCGCTGCTCGCGAAGGGAACCGTCAAGCATATCGGCGACGCCGTCGCCTTCGTGGTCGCCGACACGGTGACCCAGGCCCGCGACGCCGTCGAGGCGATCGGCATCGACTACGAGGTGCTGCCGGCCGTCGTCGGCATCCGCGGCGCCGTCTCGGGCGGCGGCACCGCCGTGTGGGACGAGCAGCCCGACAACGTCTCGTTCGACGCGACCATGGGCGACAAGGCGCCGGTCGACGCCGCCTTCGCCAAGGCTGCCAAGGTGGTGAAGGTCGAGGTCGAGAACCAGCGCCTCGTCACCAACTACATGGAGACCCGCAGCGTCGTCGCCGAGTACGATGCGGGCACGGGGCGCTTCACCCTCACCATCCCGAGCCAGGGCGTGCACGGCCTGCGCAAGACCCTCGCGGGCGTGCTCGGGGTCGAGAAGGACAAGTTGCGGGTCGTCACCGGCGATGTCGGCGGCGGCTTCGGCACCAAGACCTTTACCTATCGCGAGTACCCGCTGGCGGCCGAGGCCGCGCGCCGTCTGAACAAGCCGGTGAAGTGGGTCTCGGAGCGGGGCGAGCACTTCGTCGCCTGCACGCAAGGGCGCGACAACCTCTCGGTCGGTGAGGTGGCGCTCGACGCGGACGGTCACTTCCTCGCCATGCGCTTCGACGTGATCGGCGATCTCGGCGCCTACCTGTCGCAATACGGGCCCTATATCCCGTATCTCGGCGCCACGATGCTGACCGGCGTGTACAAGACGCCGGCTTTGCACGTGCGGGTGCGCGGCGTCTACACCAACACCGTGCCGGTCGACGCCTATCGGGGCGCCGGGCGGCCGGAGGCGGCCTACCTGATCGAGCGCCTGGTCGACCGGGCGGCACGGGAGACCGGGCTGTCGCCGGCCGAGATCCGCCGGCGCAACTTCATCCCGCCGAGCGCGATGCCCTACACCACGCCGATCGGCGACCGCACCTACGACACCGGCGACTTCGCCGCCCATATGGGCCGCGCCATCGAGGCGTCCGATTGGGATGGCTTCGAGGCCCGCGCCGAGGAGTCCCGCCGCAACGGCCTGGTCCGCGGCATCGGGCTCGCCACCTACATCGAGTGCACCGCCTGGGGCGAGGGCGAGGACGTCAAGATCACCCTCGACACGGATGGCGGCGCGACCGTCTATGTCGGCACCCAGTCGAACGGCCAGGGCCACGCCACCGCCTACGCGCAGTTCGCCGCCGAGCATCTCGACCTGCCGCTGGAGCGGATCCGGGTGGTGCAGGGCGACACCGACCGTGTCGCCACCGGCGCGGGCACCGGCGGCTCGCGCTCGATTCCCGTCGGCGGCATCTCGGTGGGTGCCGCTTCGAAGAACCTCGCCGGCAAGCTCAAGGAGCTCGCCTCCGAGGAGCTGGAGGCCGGTGTCCAGGACCTGGAGATCGCCGAGGGCGCGGTGCGCGTCGCCGGCACCGACCGGTCGATCGACTTCGCGGCGCTCGCGAGCCTGCCGAAGGCCACCGAGGCGATGCTGACGGGCCAGGGCGACTTCGTGCCGCCGAGCGCGACCTATCCCAACGGCACCCATGTCGCCGAGGTCGAGATCGATCCCGAGACCGGCATCACCACGATCGTGCGCTACACCGTCTGCGACGATTTCGGCATCGTGGTGAACCCGCTGCTGCTCGCCGGCCAGGTCCATGGCGGGGTGGCGCAGGGCATCGGCCAGGCCTTGCACGAGCGCACGGTCTACGACGACGACGGCCAGCTCCTGACCGCGAGCTTCATGGACTACACCATGCCGCGGGCCGGCGACGTGCCGTTCTTCCACTTCGAGACCAAGAACGTGCCCTCGACCACCAACCCGATGGGCATCAAGGGCGCGGGCGAGGCCGGCAGCATCGGCTCCTGCCCTGCGGTCATGAACGCGGTCGTCGATGCCCTCGACCGCAGCGTCGGCCTGCGCGACATGGACATGCCGGCGACCCCGGCCCGGATGTTCGCGGCCCTGGAGCCGCTGCGCAAGGCGGCGGCCGCCTGAGGGCGACGGCACGCCATGGATGATGCGGCGCCCCGCGTAGAGGCCCGGGGCCCGTGGTGTTT
>JAEWKL010000100.1 GCA_023386115.1 Pseudomonadota bacterium | reverse complement strand
TGCGAGGACCGCCGAGACGATCATCAGACGCTTCATGACGCTTCCTCCTGCTGCCTTCCGATTAGAGCGTGGCACTCGTGATGCGGGTGACGGGCGGCGGCGACCACGATCCGTTGAGCACGGCGTCCTTTGGCCAGTAGGTCCGCAGCATCAGCGCGAACGGTCCCTTCGGCGCCGGCAGCCAGTTCGACTCCCGTTGGGCACCCGGGCTCTCGGCCTGGATGAACAGGTCGACCGACCCGTCCGGATTGGCCTTGAGGTTGTCGCGTGGGCTCACCGAGTACCGATTGATCGGGTTGTCGACGAAGAAATAGTCCGCGTCGTACATCGTCAGCGACCAGAAGCCGTCGACGGGCGGCAGCTCGCCCGCGGGGAAGCGCATCACGTACTTGGATGCGCCGCTGAGCGTCCGGCCCGCGGCATCGACCGTGGTCAAGGGGTAGACGGCATCTTGCGGCAGGTTGCAGCCGAGCCCGACCGCGGTGACGAGCGCGCGCTGCAGGTAGTCCTTGCCGTAATCGCCGCCGTCCGTCGTGAAGGTCCAGCCGTTCACGCGCTGCCCCGTCGCCTTCAGGTGCCCCATGATGCGGGGGATGGCCTCCTTCGGCGCCTGCTCGATGGCGGACCGGACGGCGGGAGGCTGGCTTGCAGGATCAAAGGGCTGACCGGGCATGATGCCGAGAAAGGCCATCTTGGCAACCGGAACCCCGTCCGCGAGCGCCGGGGGGTTGTCCTTCATCAGGGCGGCCAGAAGGGTGAAGTAGGCCGTCGCGTCCATGCGGTTGACCTGCTCGCGCACGGCCGTCCTCATGTCGATGCCGGGATCGACCCGGCCCGCGGAGGGCGTGTACGACCGGCCGGCCGCGCTCGCCGGGATGAGCCGGTACTGGTCCTGGACGGCGTGCACGGCCCGGTAATCCTCGGGCGTGCCCGTGCAGTAGGTCCGGCCGAGGATCCAGACCAGGCTCGTGGGTGCCTGGATCAACGTGGCGTGAGACGGCACGCTGCCGCTCCAGCCCGGCCCGGCGATGAAGTAGGTCTGTGGCCCGGTCCCCGTCGTGCGCTTGCCCGGCACGGCAAAGATGTTCGTCCAGGCGCTGAGCATCGGCATGAGGTAGTAGCGGCCGTCCTCGTCCGGGAGGCTGAGGAGGTAGGGCTCCTTCCCGACGTCCACGAAGGCGCTCGAATAGAGCGTGTCCGCATTGGGGGCGGTGACGGCCCGGAACGTCGCGTCCGGGTACTCGCGCATGTTGGCGAACTGGCCCATCGGGGCGCCCTTACCTTCGGGCATGGCTACGTTGGTGAGGACGCGGCGGGTCATCTCCATCGTGACGAGCGGGTAGCCGTAGATGTAGGCTTCCACCGCCAGCTGCAGCGGATCCGCCGCTGCGTGGTTGCCAATGATCGGAGCGTCTTGGACCGTGCCCTGAGCCCGGGCGGAGGGCAGGCCCGAGCCGACGAAGGGGATTGTGGCGGCGCCCGCGGCGAAGATCCGTCTGGTGACATCCATGACCGCCTCCGGTGAAGTGCCCGCTCCGGCAAGCGACTTCAGGAAAAATCCCTGCCCCTACGACGCGCGCCCGATGGTGCCCCCGCTCGTCAGTCCCGGTCCGATTGGACCGGCTTTGCCCACCGTCAGCACGAGGAGGGCACACTTCGAGAGCGACATCGAATCGTGGCGCGCAGCAGCATACCGAGGCTGAGCAAGGCAGCTTGACCGAATGGGACAGGGGAGATCGATGATCTTGCGGGCGACCGGCGTGAGATCGGTGAACGAAGCGCCATGCCCGATCGGCGCGTGCCGAAGCCCAGGCCGCGAAGATCGGCCTCTGCCCCGCCTCTGACAGGCCGGATCGGCCTCGCCCGGCTGGCGACCGTGACGGTCACGATCCTGGCGATCGGGTTCAGGCCGTTCTCGGCCGCGGCCCGCGCGGGCGAGGCGCTGCCGGGGGCGGACGGCATGCCGGGCGGCGGGCCGGACGACGCCCTGGTGTCGGGCCTGGCGGCGATCGGCTACGGGCCGCTCTTCGGCGTGCCGCCTGCGCTCGGAGTCTGCATCCTCTGCGGGGATGGCGGCCTCGGCGGCCGGCCGTCTCCCCGCCGTGGCGCTCGGGCGACGCCTGTCGCCGCCCTGGACCGCCTTCGCATTCCCAGGCGTCGCGATGGTCCCCGGATCCTGCGCGTCGCCGAGGCGGCGCGCAGTCTTGGGGCCCGAAGCCGGCACCCATGAGCATGGGCGGGTCATACCTCCGTATGACCCGAAGAACCCTGCGTCTGGTACACTATGATGTGGCACAAAGATAGAAGTGGTATCGAGTGTTGAATTCGCTCGAATCAGCACCACCACGATCCGATTCAGCATTAAGATCTGTAGATCAACTTTGATGGAAACGAGACGTTGCCGGCGGGCGACCTCACGGCGTCGTGTTGCGATCTGCGTCACGGGCCGCTGAATGCGAATTCTCAGGGAGAAGGCTGATGTCGACGGAAAATATTGCAGAGCTGATGCTGGACGTTCTCGAGGCGGCTGGGGTCGCGCGCATCTACGGCGTCGTGGGCGACAGCCTCAACGGCCTGACCGAAGGCCTGCGCCGTCGCGGAACGATCGACTGGATCCACGTCCGGCACGAGGAGGTGGCGGCCTTCGCGGCGGCGGGTGAGTCGCAGATCACGGGCCGGCTCGCCGTCTGCGCCGGCTCCTGCGGGCCGGGAAACCTCCACCTCATCAATGGGCTCTACGACGCCCAGCGCACGCGCACGCCCGTTCTCGCCATCGCGGCGCAGATTCCATCGGCGGAGATCGGCGGCGGCTACTTCCAGGAAACGCATCCCCAGACCCTGTTTCGCGAGTGCAGCGTCTATTGCGAGCTCGTGACCGACCCGCACCAGATGCCCTACGTCATGGAGAACGCGGTCCGGGCGGCGGTCGGCCAGCGCGGTGTCGCGGTGATCGTCGTTCCGGGCGACGTCGCGCTGAAGCAGGCGCCATCCCGCGGCGTCTCGACCGCGGCCGGCCTGCTGCCGCCGGCTCCCGTTGTCCGCCCCTCGGAGCCTGAGCTCGATGCCCTGGCCGAGCTCCTGAACGGCGCCGAGCGGGTCACCCTGTTCTGCGGCCGGGGATGCGCCGGGGCCCACGGCCCGCTCATGCGGCTCGCCGAGACCCTCAAGAGCCCGATCGTCCACGCGCTGGGCGGCAAGGAGCATGTCGAGTTCGACAATCCCTACGACGTCGGCATGACCGGCTTCATCGGCTTCTCGTCCGGCTACGAGGCCATGCATGCCTGCGACGTGCTGCTGATGCTCGGCACCGACTTTCCCTACAAGCAGTTCCTCCCCGGCGCGTGCCGCATCGCCCAGGTCGACCTCCGGCCCGAGCAGCTCGGGCGCCGGGCGAAGCTCGACCTCGGCGTGGTGGGCGACATCGCCGAGACCATCGGGGCATTGCTGCCGCGCCTCGCGGTCAAGGCGGACCGGCTCCACCTCGACGACAGTCTCGCGCGCTACAGGGAAGCCAGGCGCGGGCTCGACCATCTGGCGACCGGTACGCCCGGCCGCGCGCCGATCCACCCGCAATACCTCGCGCGGCTGGTGAGCGAAACCGCGGCGGACGACGCCGTGTTCACCTTCGACGTCGGGACGCCGACGATCTGGGCCGCGCGCTACCTCGCGATGAACGGGCGCCGCCGCCTCGTCGGCTCCCTGGCGCACGGCTCGATGGCCAATGCCCTGCCGCAGGCGATCGGTGTGCAGGCCGCGCAGCCGGACCGGCAGGTGATCTCGCTGTCGGGCGACGGCGGCTTCACGATGCTGATGGGCGATCTGATCACGCTGACCCAGCAGAAGCTGCCGGTGAAGGTCGTGATCTTCAACAACGGCACCCTCGGCTTCGTCGCGCTGGAGATGAAGGCGGCGGGCTTCGTCGAGCTCGGCACGTCCCTCGAGAACCCGAACTTCGCCGCCATGGCGCGGAGCATGGGGATCCACGCGATCCGCGTCGAGGATCCGGGCGACCTCCCGGGGGCGCTCGCCGGCGTCCTGGCCCATGACGGACCGGCACTCCTCGACGTGGTGACGGCGCGCCAGGAGCTGTCGATGCCGCCGACGATCGGGGTGGAGCAGGTCAAGGGCTTCAGCCTCTGGCTGCTGCGCGCCGTGATGAGCGGGCACGGCGATGCGGTCATCGACCTTGCCCGGACCAACCTCCTGCCGCGCTGACGCGGTCGTTCCCGCCCCGTGAGTGACCGAAGGAGGCCGCCTTGGACCTGACGCCGCTGATGCTGTCGCGGATCCAGTTCGCGTTCACGATATCCTTTCACATCATCTTCCCGGCCTTCACGATCGGTCTGGCGGCCTGGCTCGCCTTCCTGGAAGGCTGCGGGCTCGTCACCGGGCGGGCCATCTACCGCCGCCTGTCCGACTTCTGGCTGAAGATCTTCGCCGTCGCCTTCGGGCTCGGCGTCGTGTCGGGGATCGTGATGGCCTTCCAGTTCGGCACGAACTGGAGCGAGCTGTCGCGGCGCACCGGGCCGATCCAGGGCCCGCTGCTCGGCTACGAGAGCTTCACCGCCTTCGCCCTCGAGGCGGGCTTCTTCGGCGTCCTGATGTTCGGCCGCAACCGCGTGCCGCGCTGGGTCTACTTCCTGGCCTGCCTGATGGTCTGCCTCGGCACCAGCCTGTCGTCGTTCTGGATCATGGTCAACAACACCTGGATGCAGTGGCCGACCGGCTTCACGACCGGGGCGGACGGGGTGTTCGTGCCGACCGACTGGTCGGCCATCATCGTCAACGAGGTGGTCTGGGTCCGCTTCCCGCACATGATGCTGGCGGCCTACGTGACCTCCGCCTTCTGCGTCGCGGCGACGGGCGCCTGGTACATGCTGCGGGAGCAGGGCGCCTACGAGGGCCGGGTGATGCTGACGATGGCGTTGCGCCTCGCGGCGATCCTGGTGCCGCTCCAGATCGCCTTCGGTCATCTCACCGGCGACTACGTCCACGACAAGCAGCCGGCCAAGTTCGCCGCCATCGAAGGGCGCTGGAACGACGAGCAGCCGGCCGCGGAGATCCTGATCGGCTGGCCGGACGAGGCGGCGGAGACCACCCGCTACGCGCTGGCCATTCCCTATCTCGGCAGCGTGATCGGCTCGATGAGCCTGTCCTCGAAGGAGGTCGGCCTCAAGAGCGTCCCGCCCGACCAGCGTCCTCCGGTCCTGATCCCGTTCTTCGCCTTCCGGGTGATGGTCGGCTGCGGGCTGATCATGCTGGGGCTCGCCTGGATCGGGTCGTGGCTGAGCCTGGGCGAGCGTCTCCAGCGCGCGCGCCTCTTCCTGTGGTGCACCTTCCTGTCCTTCCCGCTCGGCTTCGTGGCGACGCTGACGGGGTGGTTCACCGCGGAGGTCGGGCGCCAGCCCTGGGTCGTCTACGGACAGTTGCGCACGGCGGACGCCGTGACGCCGTTCCTGACCTCGCAGCAGGTCGGCACGAGCCTCGCGGTCTTCGCGGCGGTCTACTCGCTCATCTTCGCCTTCGGGACCCTCTACATCTACCGCCAGCTTCGCGCGGGTCCGATCCCGGCGCCCGCTCTGCCGGGCCGCGCCACCAACCCGAAGCGGCCCCTGTCCATCCCGGGAGCGAGCCCGGGCCTCGCCAAAGCCACGCCCGAGACCATGGAGGCGGGAGAATGACCCTCGTCGATTTCTGGGCTGCGGCCCTCGCGCTCTCGATCCTGCTCTACGTCCTCCTCGACGGCTTCGACCTCGGCGTCGGCATGCTGTTCCCGTTCGCGCCCGGCGAGGGCGGGCGGCGCCAGATGCTCGCGGCGATCTCCCCGGTCTGGGACGGGAACGAGACCTGGCTGGTGGTGGCCGCGGCGATCCTGTTCGGCGCCTTCCCGATGGTCTACGCCCTGCTGCTCTCCGCCTTCTACCTGCCGCTCCTGGTGATGCTCGCCGGGCTGATCCTGCGCGGCGTCGCCTTCGAGTTCCGCTACAAGTCGCAGCGCCTGCGGCTTCTCTGGGATGCGGGCTTCGTGGCGGGGTCCTATGCGGCGGGCTTCGTGCAGGGCACGGCGGTCGGGGCGATCGTCGAGGGCCTGGCGATCGAGAACGGGCGCTATGCCGGCGGTCCCTTCGCCTGGGCGACGCCGTTCGCGCTGCTGTGCGGGCTCGGCCTGTGCATCGGCTACGCGCTCATCGGCGCCTGCTGGCTCTCCGGCAAGGGCGCGGCGGATGTGCGCGCCTTCAGCCTGCGGGTGCTGCCCTGGCTCATGGCCGCGCTGGCAGTCTTCCTGGTCGCGGTGTTCCTCCACGCGGCGATCCTCGACCTCCCGGTGCTGCGTCGCTGGGGCGAGCGGCCGGTCCTGATCCTGTTCCCGATCGTCGGCTTCGCGGCCTTCTCGGCGATGGCGCTCGCGCTGCGCCGCAACCACGACGGCGTCCTATTCGCTGCCGGTGCGGTGATCTTCTGCAGCGCCTTCGCCACGCTGGCGGTGTCGTTCCTCCCCTATATCGTGCCGTTCACGATCACGATCGCCGAGGCGGCCGCGCCGGACGCATCCTTGCGCTTCCTGTTCTGGGGCGCCGGCCTGTTCGTCCTGCCGATCACGCTCGCCTACACCGCCGCCGTCTACTTCATCTTCCGCGGCAGGGTCGGACGCGATGTCGATTACCACTGATCGTCAGCCGAAACCCGCTCCATCGCGACAAGGAACCGCCATGCCGTCGCTCTTCGACCCGATCCAGCTCGGCGCGATCGTGGCCCCGAATGACGCAGCAGCGTCGTCCCCGCCGTCAGCGAGAACCCGGAGGGAAGACATGGCTGTGTCAGCGGAGTTCGACGATCCGTCCGACCCCTACCGGCGGGAGGCCCAGACATTCCCGCGCCTCGGCGCCGACGCGGTTGCGCGCCTCTCGGCCTACGGCACCGAAGAGGTCCTGCCGAAGGGCGCCTGCCCGTATCGTCGCGGGGACCGGTCGGTGGACTTCCTCGTCGTGCTCGACGGCCGGATCGAGACATTCGACGAGGGGCCCGAGGGAGAGCGGCGCGTCTTCGCGGATCTCGGTCCCGGACAGTTCACGGGCGAGACCAACCTCCTGAACGGGCGCGAGTCCCTCGTGAGCAGCCAGGCCTGCCTCGACACCCGGGTGCTGCGCCTCCCGCGGCCGGCGTTCCGGCGCATGATGGCGGCCGAGCCGGACATTGCCGAGATGGTGATGCGGGCGCTCATCCTGCGCCGCGTCGGCTTCATCCGGCACGGGCATGGCGGCACCGTGCTGGTCGGGCCGGGCCACGATGCGGAGATGCTGCGGCTCGAACGGTTCATGACCCGCAACGGTCTGCCCCACCGCACTGTCACCACCGAGTCGGGAGAGGAAGCCGAGGTGCTGATGCGGCGGTTCGGTCTCTCAGCGCAGGATCTTCCGGCGGTGATCGGGCCGGGCGGGCTGGTCCTCCGGGCTCCGACGACGCACGAGCTCGCCGACCGCCTCGGCCTGACCGAGCCCCTCGGGGATTGCGAGGTTTTCGACGTCGCGGTCGTCGGCGCCGGACCGGCCGGGCTCGCGGCGGCCGTCTACGCGGCGTCGGAGGGCCTGTCCACGCTGGTGATCGAGCAGGAGGCACCGGGCGGGCAGGCGGGCACCTCCTCGAGGATCGAGAACTATCTCGGCTTCCCGACCGGCATCTCGGGCCAGGCGCTGGCGGGACGCGCACAGGCGCAGGCGCAGAAGTTCGGCGCACGCCTCGCCATTTCCCTGGCCGCCTGCGGTCTCCATTGCGACGAGCGGCCCTACCGCCTCGCGCTGGAGGACGGGCGCAGCGTGCGGGCCCGCGCCGTCGTCGTGGCGACCGGCGCCCGCTACCGCCGTCTCGACCTGCCCGATTACGGTCGGTTCGAGGGCCAGGGCATCTACTACGCGGCGACCGCCACCGAAGCGCAGCTCTGCGAGGGGCAGGAGGTCGCCGTCGTCGGCGGCGGCAACTCGGCCGGTCAGGCGGCGATGTTCCTGTCGCGGATCGCCGGGCACGTGCACGTGCTGGTCCGCAGCGAAGGCCTCGCCCGGACCATGTCGGACTACCTCGTCCAGCGCATCGCCACCTCGGCGCGGATCACGCTCCACCCGTTCACCGAGGTCACGTCGCTCGAGGGCGACACCGTCCTGCGCGCGGTCACCTGGCGGGACCGGCGCGGCCGCGCGACCAGGCGTGAGGTAGGTGGCCTGTTCGTGATGATCGGCGCCGAGCCGAATACCGGATGGCTGAAGGGCTGCCTGCCGCTCGACGCGCACGGCTTCGTCAGGACCGGCCGGGACGAGCAGGGACAGGCTTTGTCGTCCCCCTTCGCCACCACGGTGCCCGGCCTCTACGCGGTCGGCGACGTCCGCTCGGGCTCGGTCAAGCGCGTCGCCTCCGGGGTGGGCGAGGGATCGGTCGTCATCCAGGCGGTCCATCGCTTCCTGCACCCCGATGCCGGATGAGGGCGCGGGGGCTGGACCTAGCATTCCAGCGGCAGCGTCAGCACGAAGGCGCATCCGCGGCCGTCCGGCTCCGCCAGGTCCAGCGTCCCGCCATGGGCTTCGACGATGGAGCGGCAGATCGAGAGGCCCATTCCCAGCCCGGTCTCCTTCGTGGTGACGAACGGCTTGAAGATCTGGTCGCGGATCTCGTCGGCGATGCCCGGGCCCGTGTCCCGCACGACGACGACCGCGCGGGCGTCGCGCCGATATGTCTCGACCCTGAGCAGGCGCTCGACGTCGCGATTGCCCTGCATGGCCTCGACGGCATTGGCCACGAGGTTGAGGACGACCTGCTGGAGCTGGACGCGATCGGCCAGAACCGGCGTCGCGCCGAGGCCGAGGCGCGTGCGCAGGACGCACCGGCCGCCCTCGATCTCCGCCGCCATCAACGCGAGCACCTCGCGGATGACCTCGTCGACAGGCATCGGACTCAGCGTGGCCGGCGCCTGCTTCGCCAGCGCGCGCAGCGCCCGGACGATGTCGGCGGCCCGGGACGCGTTCTGCTCGATGAGCTCCAGACTTCTCAGGGCTTCCGGGAGGTCGGGCACGCTGCGCGTCAGCCAGCGCCGCCCGGCGGCGGCGTTGGTGACGACGCTCGCCAGCGGCTGGTTGATCTCGTGCCCGATCGAGGCCGCCAGCCCGCCAAGGATCGTCAGCCGCGAGGAGCGTGCCAGCTCGGTCCGGGCGGCGCCCAGCGCCGTCTCGATCCGGCGCCGTCTCGTGTTCTCCTCGGCGAGGTCGGCATAGAGTCGTGCGGCGTCGAGGGAGATGGCGGCCTGGGGGGCGAGCAGTTCGAGCATCGCGATCCTGCCCGACGTGAACACCCCGGGTGCGAGGCGATTGGCGAGGTAGAGGACACCGATCAGCCGTCCCTGCTTCAGCAGCGGCAGGCAGATGAGCGAGCCGTGCGGGTATTCCCTCGACGGATGCGGGTCGGCGCGATCCCCGTCGGTCCAATACCGGTTCTGCGTGACGGCCTTGCGCGTCCGCACCACCTTGTTGAGGATCGCCAGGGGGATTTCCTCCTCGGCAGGCGGATGCGAATCGAGGTCCACGACGATGTCGTGATCGACGATCCGGCCGACCGCCTCGACGGTCGGCTGGCCGTCGCGCATCAGGAGGAGCAGCCCGTGTTGCGCGCCGGCATGCACGATCATGCCGGTCATCAGCTTCTCGACCAGCCGGTGGAGGACGATCTCCTCGGAGAATGTCCTGGCGGCCTCCATCCAGATGGCGATGTCGAGCGCGGCCTGGCCGCCGTGAGAGGCCTGCGCGGCCATCGGCCGGTCCATGGCGAGCAGGGGATGATCGGCCTCGAGCTGGCGCGCCTTGCCGACGGCGCCCCAGCGCTCGTAGTTGTCACGGGCGATCCGCAGATGGGTGCCCGCCGCGGTGTCGAGACCGGCCGCCGCGCCGTGG
>JAEWKL010000070.1 GCA_023386115.1 Pseudomonadota bacterium | reverse complement strand
GGCCGGCCGTCCGCGCGGCGACCAGCAGGGCGCCCTCGGTGGGGTCGCCCTGGATGGCGATGCCGCCCTCCCGCTCCTGCAGCACGGCGTCGTTGGCGAGCGCCCCCGCCAGCAGCGCCTGCCGTAGCTCGGAGCGGAGCGGCTCGTCGGGGCCGGCCGGGGACGCGTCGGGCGTGCCGCGTCCGCTCGCCGTCACCACGGTCCGGACCGTCATCACGTTGCGGGTGAGCGTGCCGGTCTTGTCGGACGCGATCACGTCGGCCGAGCCCAGCGTCTCCACCGCCGCGAGGTGGCGCACGATCGCCCGCCTGCGGGCCATGCGCAGCATGCCGAGAGAGAGCGCCGCGGTGACGATCGCCGGCAGGCCCTCCGGAACCGCCGCGACCGCGAGGGCGACCGCCAGGATCAGGGTGTCGAGCAGGGCCGGGAGGGTCTGGACCCGGTCGGCGAGCACGATGGTCACGGCCAGCGCGGCGGCGATGGCGAGGACCGCGAGGCCGAGGCGTCGGCCGAGCCGGGCGAGCTCGGTCTGCAGCGGCGTGACCTCCTCCGCCGTCTCCTCCAGCAGGCCCGCGATGCGTCCGAGCTCGGTCCGCATCCCGGTCGCCGTCACGACGGCGACGCCCAGCCCGGCGCTGACCGTCGTGCCGCTGAACACCATGGTGCGGCTTTCCGCCAGATCCGTCGCGCCCTCATCGCCGCCGGGCAAGGCGTCCTTGGGCAAGGCGTCCTTAGGCAAGGCGTCCTTGGGCACCGGAACGCTCTCGCCCGTCAGGGCGGCCTCGTTGGTGAGGAGGGCGCTCGCCTGGACCAGACGCGCGTCGGCCGGGATCGCATCGCCCTCCTCGATCCGGATGACGTCGCCCGGAACGAGCTCCGTGGCCGGGACCTCCTGGCGCGTCCCGTCGCGGATGACCCGGGCCCGGGCGGCCGACATCCGCCGGAGGGCTGCGACGGCCTGCGCGGCCCGGGCCTCCTGGATGGTGCCGATCGCGGCGTTGAGGATCACGATGGCCAGGATGGCGAGCGATTCGAAAGGCAGGCCGGATCGGCCCTCCGTCGCCGCGTCCCGGAACCACAACCCGGCCGAGACCGCCGCGGCGACGATGAGCAGCAGGACCAGCGGGTCGGCGAATTGCGCCAGCAGCCGACGCCAGGCCGGAACGGGTGGCCGGGCGCGCAACGCGTTCGGGCCCCAGCGCGCAGCCCGGGCCCGCACCTCGCCCGGGTCAAGCCCGGTGGCGGGATCGACGCCGAGGGCGGCGGCGACCGCCTCCGGAGCCAGGGAGGCGATGTCGCGCGCGACCGTCCCCCCGGCCGCGGCGGCGTCGATGCCCGGCTTTGTCCGGGCCGTTCGCGTCCGGACCGTCATCGTCTGCTCGCCCCCGACCGACCGGTTGACCACGATGCGACGACCGATCGGCCGCCGCGTCGTTGATCCATCGCAACGTATTGATCCATCGCAAAGTGTGCGCGAAGCCTGACTGCTAAGCAGATTTCGCCAGAGTGGCCGCTGGATTTACGATCAAAATCAGCGACGCCACGAATCCAAGCGGGCAAAGCGTTGTCCTGTCAATGCAAGTCTGCCTACACTCATGATATCGGACGCGAGCGGGGCGGCCATGATCGAGAACCTCCGGACTCTCCTGATCGCCCTGATCGAGCGGCTGGACGACGAGACCCCGTCCGGTGCCCTCGCCTACGGCCTGTCGCTGGCGGAGCAGGCGCAGGCGCGCGTGACCGTTCAGGCGGTCTCGGTCCGCCTCGTCGTGCCGCATGCCTGGATCAGCCGCTTCGTCGGCATGGTCGTCGCCGCCGAGAACCGGCGGCTGCGGGAGCTGGCGCAGGCGGCGGCCGAGCGGGCTCGGGGCGACGCGGCCGCGGCCGGCCTCCTGTGCACGACGCAGACCGAGCATCTTGCCTATGACCGCCTGCTGGCGAGCTTCTCGGCCCAGGCCCGCCTCCACGACCTCGCGGTGATCGAGGCGGCGCCGCGGAGCCTGACGGCCGATCGCGGCCTGATCGAGACCCTCCTGTTCGAGAGCGGCCGCCCGCTGATCGTCGTCCCGCCCGGCTGCGAGACCTTCGCGGCGCGCCGCATCCTCGTCGCCTGGGACGGCAGCGCGCAGGCCGCCCGCGCCCTGCACGACGCGTTGCCGTTCCTCCGCTTGGCCGAGCGCGTCGAGATCGTCGTGGTGACCGGCGAGAAGGACCTCTCGCACGCGGTGCCGGGGGCGGAGGTGGCCCCCGGTTTGGCGCAACACGGCGTCGCCGTGACGGTCACCGATCTGCCCGCCGGGGACGGGGACGTCGCCGGCGTGCTGCGCCGGCACGCGACGGAGATGGGGGCCGACATGATCGTGATGGGCGCTTACGTCCGCTCGCTCCTCGCCGAGACGGTGCTCGGCGGGGTGACCCAAGCCATGCTGGGCTCCTGCCCGGTCCCGCTCCTGATGGCCCATTGAGGAATGCCCGGTCGCCGGGTGATGGGATCGACGCCGCGTCCGGATCGCTGCCCCGGGAGACAGGCCCGAGCGAGCGTCGATGCGGTGTCCGGCCGTCCGCGATCGGACGCCGTGTTCAGTGGCTCATCAGGCAGCAGACCGGGGTGTGGGCCAGCAGATCCCGGGTGACCCCGCCGAACACCCATTCGCGCAGGCGCGAATGGCCGTAGGCGCCCGCCACGATGAGGTCGGCGCCGCATTGCGCCGCCGCATCCAGGAGCGCTTCGCTGGTGGTCGCTCCGGTCGCGTCCGGCGTCACCACCCGGGTGGCGATGCCATGATCCCCCAGGAGGCCGACGAGATCCTGCGTACCGGCCGGCGCCCCGTCATCGACCGACGCGATGACGACCTCGGAGGCTTGGCCCAGGAACGGCAGGGCGTCCCGCACCGCGCGGCGGGCCTCGCGGGTGTCTGTCCAGCCGATCAGGATGCGCCGGGCCTCGAGACGGTCGCGGCCGGGCGGCACCACCAGCATCGGTCCCCCGAGCTGCATCGCGAGGTCACCCGGATCGATCGCGAAGGGGAAAGAGGCCGCGTCCTCCCTGCAACCGACCACGACGAGGTCGGCCGCGGCGGCTTGCGCGATCAGGAAGGGCAGCGAGGGGGCGAGGCCTGAGCGCCACGACGCGCGTCTGCGCGCACTCGTCTCGGCCTCGAAGACCGCCTGCGCCCGCGTCAGATCGTTCATGACGATCTCGGTCGCGGCCGCCGGGGCGTAGCTGCTTCCGAGCGTCGGGCCGACCGGGGGGACCCCGAAGGGCGGCTCGCCCGCCGCGACGCCGATCAGGCCGGCCCCGGCCGCGTCGGCGAGATGGCCGGCGAGGCGAAGGCGCTCGCGCGCCGCTTGCGTGAGATCGACGGCGACCATGATGCTGGCGAATGTCATGCGCGCCCTCCGGTTGGTTCTGGCGGTCCGATCGGACAGCGGTCCGCCATGACTCATCGGGTCGGAGCCGCGGCGTCCGTCAGGATTTCCCGTCCTTCCGCGTGGCGTCGCGGTCGTGGCTGTCGCAGGCTCCTCACGCGGCGCGATCGGTCAGGACCGCGACGTCGCAACTGTCCGCCCGCAGGCGCCAGTCGATGATGCCGGCCGCCTCGCAGAAGTGGGTCTTGGCGACGGCGAGGGCCGCGGCCTCGCAGGGCGCGGACACAACGGCCTGCTGCTGAAGAACGCGCCGGTCATGGCCGGTATCGTCCAGCACGACTTTGTGGAACGTCACGAGGTACTCGCACATGACCTATCTCCGTCACCGGTGACGGCAAGGTCGGCCCTGGCGAGGTCAGGGGCCTTGATCCAGCGCAAGGCCGCATGCGGTGCGGAGCCGCGGGGGCCGAGGGCTCGCAGCATCCGGCTCGCCATCGCGGCTTGACCCTGCGTTCAGCCTTGACGGGAAGGGGCTGGTGCTGGACGAGCGAACGATCGGCGAAGGCTGCCGATCGTGGACACGACGATGACCGAAGACGATTGCTCCCCGACGCGACGGATGATCCTCGGCGGCACGGCGGCCTTGGCCGCGGTCCTCTCCGTCACGGGTGCCGCGTCGCAATCACCCGGACCTGCACCCGGACCTGCACCCGCCGCGCGCCGCTCGCGGCTGGTGCTCCTCGGCACCGCCGGCGGTCCGACGCCGAAGCCGAACCGGGCCGCGCCGGCCCAGGCCATCGTGGTCGACGGACATACCTACCTGGTCGATGCCGGCAACGGGACCGGCCGGCAGATCGTGCTGGCGAAGCTGAAGCTCGGCTCGCTCGACTCGGTGTTCCTCACGCACCAGCATTCGGACCACAACGCCGATTACGGCAACGTGCTGCTGCTCGCCTGGGCGACCGACCTCGCCCACCGCGTCGACACCTACGGACCGCCTCCGCTCGTCCGGATGACGCGCCAGTTCCTCGATCTCAACGAGTCCGACATCAAGACCCGCATGGCCGACGAAGGCCGCCCGGCCCTTGCCGACCTGATCGTGCCGCACGAGATCACCGGGCCCGGCCCCGTGATGCGCGACGAGCGCGTCACCGTGACGGCCGCCCTGGTGCAGCATCCGCCGGTCGAGCCGGCCTTCGCCTTCCGGTTCGACTGCCCGGACCGGTCGATCGTGATCTCGGGCGACACCCGCTTCTCGCCGAACCTGATCGCGCTCGCCAAGGGGGCCGATGTCCTCGTCCACGAGGTCATGTACCTGCCCGAGCTCGAGAAGCTGATCGCCACCGAGCCCAATGCCACGACGTTGCGCGAGCACCTGATCGCGAGCCACACGACCACCGCGGAGGTCGGGCGCGTCGCGACCGAGGCCGGCGTCAAGACGCTGGTCCTGTCGCATTTCGTGCCGGGCGGCTATCCGTTCATCAAGGACGAGGTCTGGCTCGATGCGGTGCGGCCGCACTTCAAGGGCGAGATCGTCGTCGGCCGCGATCTGATGGAGCTCTGAGGGCGTACGTCCTCGATCGTCGGGTGCCGGGCGGGGGCGTTCTCGCCCCGCCTCACCCCAGCTCCGTCTCCAAAAACTCCCGCACCGCCCCCGGATCGATCCCCGGGGCGATGAAGCTTTTCCCGATTCCGCGTGCCAGGATGAAGGTGAGCGCCCCGTCGCGGACCTTCTTGTCCTGGCGCATGGCGTCGAGGAGCTGGTCGGCGTCGCCGCAGCCGCCCGGCACTTGCGCGAGGGTGGTCGGCAGGCCGGCCATCGCCAGGTGGTTGGCGACCCTGCCGGCATCCTGGCCCGGGCACAAGCCCAGCCGGGCGGAGAACCGGAAGGCGAGGCACAGGCCGATCGCCACCGCCTCGCCATGGACGAGGCGGGCGGAGTCGTAGGCCGTCAGGCGCTCCAGGGCGTGCGCGAAGGTGTGGCCGAGATTGAGAAGCGCCCGCTCGCCGTCCTCGCGCTCGTCGCGCACCACCACCCCGGCCTTGGCGCGGCAGCAGGAAGCCACCGCTTCCTCGCGGGCCGGACCGCCGGAAAAGATCTCGGCGAGGTTCGCCTCGCACCAGGCGAAGAAGTCGGGATCGTCGATCAGCCCGTACTTCGCCACCTCGGCGTAGCCGGCGCGCATCTCGCGCAAGGAGAGCGTGTCGAGGGAGGCGGTGTCGGCGACGACCAGGCTCGGCTGGTGGAAGGCGCCGACGAGGTTCTTGCCGTGGGGCGAATTGATGCCGGTCTTGCCGCCGACCGAGGAATCGACCTGGGCCAGCAGCGTGGTGGGGGCCTGGACGAAGCGCACGCCCCGGCGCAGGGAAGCGGCGGCGAAGCCCGCCAGATCCCCGACGACGCCGCCGCCGAGGGCCAGGACGAGGTCGCCACGCTCGATCCTGTGGGCGATCAGCCCGTCGCAGACCTGGGCGAAGCCCGCATAGCTCTTCGACCCCTCGCCCGGTGCCACCGTGATCAGGGCGGTGCGCAAGGATGCCTGCGCCAGCGAGGCGGTGACGGCCTCGCCGTATTCTGCCGCCACGGTCTCGTCGCTGACCACCGCGACGGCCCGGGCCTTGAGCGCGGCGACACGGGGGCCGATCTCGGCGAGCAGCCCGCGGCCGATCAGGATGTCGTAGGCCCGGCCCCCGTCGAGGGGCACGTGAACGGTCTCGGTCTGCACGGGGTTCACATCCGGAAGTGACGGGGTCTGTCGAGGGCGGCTCAGCCGACTGGCGTTGGCAGGCCAGCGCTTCGCCCGCTTGGGCTGTTGTTTCTGTCGCAGAGCGTTGCCGCAATACCGGCGACCGCTTCTTGCGAAATCGGCCTAGTGCGCGGCGAGGCCGTGGCTGACGGATTCGGGCGGGCCGCCGGATTCCGAGCCGTCGACGGGCGCCGAGCCGGGGAGGTCACCGTCCGGATCGCCCGACTCTCCCACCGGATCCCCCACCATGTAGGCGTCGAGGGCTTCCAGCACGTCCTGCACCACCCGGTCGTGGGAGACGTCGCGGGACACCACCACCACGTCGGCCCCGCCATAGACCGGATGGCGCAGGTCCATCAGCCGGCGCATCGTGCCCTCGGGATCCTCGTTCTGGAGCAGCGGCCTGCCGGGACGCTTGCGCACCCGGCGCATCAGCACATCGAGTTCCGCCTTGAGCCAGACCGAGACCCCGGCCTCGCCGATGCGCTGGCGCGTTTCCGGCCGCATGAAGGCGCCGCCGCCGGTGGCGAGCACCATCGGGCCCTCGCGCAGCAGGCGGGCGATCACCCGCTCCTCGCCATCGCGAAAGCTCGGCTCGCCGTAGATGGCGAAGATGTCCGGGATGGTCAGGCCGGCCGCCGCCTCGATCTCGTGGTCGGCGTCCTTGAAGATCAGGCCGAGGCGCCCCGCCAGGCGCTTGCCGACGGTGCTCTTGCCCGCGCCCATGAGCCCGACCAGCACGATCGAGCGCAGGCCGAGACCCCGGCGCACGCGCGACTCGATCGACTGTTCATGAGGGGGACGCTGGTTCATGCGGCGTTCTTTAGCCTGTTTTTCGCGCAGGGCGAAACGGCGGATATCGGGGAAAACCACCGGTTCCATGTCCCCCGTCATGGTCCCCCCGTCATGGTCCCCCCTTCATGGTCTCGCCGTCATGGCCGCCCCCGCCCCGTCCCCTCCGATCGCTTCGGCACCCGCGCAACAGCCGCCGGCATTCCGCCGGGGACGGGCCCGCGCGGCCTTGCCTCCCAGGGCACCACGTGGTCGAACCGACGGCCAGGGCGGTCCGCGGCCCTCCATGTCCGCGCCGCTCGTTGTCACGCGTAGTCCCGGGGCCCTGCCGACGTGCCGACCCTCTTCCGTTTCCTGGCCGTGGTGGCGATCCTGGCCGGGCTCGCCTTCGCGGCGATGTTCGCGCTCGCCACCTTCGTCGAGCCGACCCCGCGCGAGATCTCCGTCACCATCCCGAACGCGAAGCTGCAGCCGAAATGAGCAGTATGGGCCCGCAGGGCCTGATGCACGCCTATCTCGACATGCTGGCCGCGGAGCGGGGGGCGGCGGCCAACACGCTCGCGGCCTATCGGCGCGACCTCGACGATTACCTCGCCTATCTGGCCGAGAAGCGGCTGGAGCCCGGCGCCGTCGAGCCCGCCGGCATCCGGGCCTACCTCGCCGAATTGGAGGCGCGCGGCCTCAAGAGCACCTCGGCGGCGCGCCGGCTCTCCTGCGTGCGCGGCTTCCACCGCTTCCTCTACGCGGAAGGCCTGCTCGAGGACGATCCGACCGCGCCGGTCTCCGGGCCGAAGCGCGGCCGCGGCCTGCCCAAGGTGCTCTCGGTGGCGGAGGTCGACCGGCTGCTCGCCGTCGCCAAGGACGCCGCGATCAACGCCCCGAACCCGGCCGAGGCGGCGCGGGCCGGTCGGATGCACTGTCTGATCGAACTCCTCTACGCTACGGGCCTGCGCGTGTCGGAACTGGTCGCCCTGCCGCGGGCGGCCGGCTCCACCAAGGAGCGCTTCTTGGTGGTGCGCGGCAAGGGCGGGCGCGAGCGCCTCGTTCCCCTGACCGAGGTGGCGCGCAGCGCCATGGCGGTCCACCTGGCCACCCTGACCGCGCCCGGGCCCTGGCTGTTTCCCGCCGACAGCGAGACCGGCCACCTCACCCGCCAGGCCTTCGCGCGCGACCTGAAGGCGGTGGCCGCCGCCGCCGGCATCCGCACCGACCGGATCAGCCCGCACGTCCTGCGCCACGCCTTCGCCAGCCACCTCCTGCAGAACGGCGCCGACCTGCGGGTGGTGCAGGAATTGCTAGGCCACGCCGACATCTCGACGACGCAGATCTACACCCACGTCCTCGACGAGCGGCTGAAGCAGATGGTCCGCGACCTCCATCCCCTGGCGGGCGGCTGACCTCGCGGCGGCGCCGGTGACGGCGCGGCCGGCGCGACCTATCTCCTCCCGCAAGGCGGCGTGACCGCCGCGGGGGAAGCGCGCGTGCCGGTCTCGACCCTGTCCATCGTCGCCCAGGTCCTGGCGCTGGTCCTCATCGCCGCGACCCTGCTGCCGTTCTGGCGCAGCCGGACCGGGCTGGTGCGCACCTTCGACTTCCCGCGCTTCCAGATCGCCGCCGCGATTCCGCCGGCCCTCGTCCTGCTCGCCGCCGCCGGGCACGACCCGGTGTCCCTTGCCCTCGGGGCGGGACTCCTGGGCGCGCTCGGGCTGCAACTGCGGCACATCCTGCCCTTCACCCGCCTGACCACGCCCACGGCCCGCGCCGCCCCGGCGGAGGCGAACCCGGCGCGGTGCGTGGCGATCCTGATCGTCAACGTGTTGCAATCGAACCGGTCCTATGGCCGGCTGCTGGCCGCGGTGGAGGGAAGCGACCCCGACCTGATCCTGGCCCTCGAGACCGATGCGGGCTGGCGCGACGCGCTCGCCCCCTTGCGGGCGCGCTATCCCTACGGGGTGGATCAGCCGCAGGACAACACCTACGGGCTCATGCTCTATTCCCGCCTGCCCCTCGACGATGTGCGGGTGCGCTTCCTGATCGAGGACGACGTGCCCTCCGTGCGCGCCGGCGTCACGCTGCCGTCGGGCGACCGCTTCACCTTCCATGGCGTGCATCCGCGCCCGCCGCATCCCGGCAACAGCAGCGCGACCCGGGACGGGGAGCTGGTGCTGGTCGCCCGCGAGGTCGCGCGCGAGGGCGGTCCAGCCGTGGTGGCGGGCGACCTCAACGACGTCGCCTGGTCGCGCACCACGCGCCTGTTCCAGGCCATCGGCGGCCTTCTCGACCCGCGGGTCGGGCGCGGCGCCTACCCGACCTTCCATGCCGGCTGGCCGATCTTGCGCTGGCCCCTCGACCACGTCTTCTTTAGCGAGCACTTCCTGCTCGCCCGGCTGGAGCGGCTGCCGAATATCGGCTCCGACCATTTCCCGATCCTGATCGCTTTGTGCCGCGATCCGCGGGCCGAGGCCGTGCAGGAGCCACCGGTCGCCGATGCCGCGGATCGGCGGGAGGGCGCCGAGGCCGTGGCGGAGGCACGGGAAGCAGCAGAGTCGTGAAAAGTCAAACAGTATGACTTTTCAGCCGGGCGTCGTCGTGCTGTAACGGACCGGCCGGCGCCGCAGGGGCGCCTTTCCGGTCGGTTCGTCACGCGGATGCGCGTCCCCTTCGCCACGCCTCACATCACGTCACCGGGTGCCGGCCTGGTGGTGATCCCGGCCGGGCGCACCCGCTCCAACCACGCCGAGGTGGCGCGCAGCCTCGGCACCGCGATCATCGCCGGCCGCTACCCGGCCGGCGCCAAGCTGCCGGGGGACAGCGAATTGCTGGCAGCCTTCCGGGTGTCGCGGCCGGTCCTGCGCGAGAGCGTCAAGACCCTGGCGGCCAAGGGGCTCCTGACCACCCGGGCCCGGGTCGGCACGGTGGTGCGCGAGCGCGCGGCCTGGAACATGTTCGATGCCGACGTGCTGGCCTGGCACCTGGAGGCCGGCATCGACCGGCGCTTCCTGCGCGACCTCGCGGAGATCCGCCTCGCGGTCGAGCCGGCGGCGGCGGCGCGCGCCGCCGAGCGCCGGACCTCCGACGACCTCGCTGCGCTGGACGCGGGGCTCGCGCAGATGCGGGCCGAACCGTCCGATTCCGCCGGCTTCGCGGAGGGTGATCTCGCGCTCCACGTCGCGGTGACGGTCGCCTCCGGCAATCCGTTCATGCGCTCGATCGGCAGCGTGATCGAGGTGGCTCTGCGCGCCTCGTTCCAGCTCAGCGCCCCGGTCGAGGCGGCGGAGCGCGACACGACGCTCGCGGCCCATGCGGCCATCGTCGCGGCCATCGCGGCCAGCGCCCCCAAAGCAGCGGCGGAGGCCGTCCGCCAGGTCATCCATAACGGCCTGCGCCGCCACGGCGCCGCGGCCTGAACAAACACGGAGGCAAACCCCGATGACGACAGCGTCCCGCCCCTATCGTGGCGTCTTCCCCGTCGCGCCGACGATCTTTCACGATGACGGCACCCTCGACCTCGACGGCCAGCGCCGGGCGATCGACTTCATGATCGAGGCCGGCTCGCACGGCCTGTGCATCCTCGCCAACTTCTCCGAGCAGTTCGTCCTCACCGATGCCGAGCGCGACGAGGTGATGAAGGCCGTGCTGGAGCACGTCGCGGGCCGCGTGCCGGTGATCGTGACGACCACGCATTTCGCCACCCATATCTGCGCCGAGCGCTCGCGGCGGGCGCAGGACTTAGGGGCGGCCATGGTGATGATCATGCCGCCCTATCACGGGGCGACGATCCGGGTGACGGAGGCCGGCATCGAGCGGTTCTTTGCCCAAGTCTCGGACGCGATCTCGATCCCGATCATGATCCAGGACGCGCCGGTCTCCGGCACCACGCTCTCGGCCGCCTTCCTGGCGCGTCTCGCCCGCGAGGTCGCGAACGTCTCCTACTTCAAGATCGAGACCGCCCAGGCCGCGGCGAAGCTCCGCACCCTGCTGGAGCTCGGCGGCGACGCGATCGAGGGCCCGTGGGACGGCGAGGAGGCGATCACCCTGCTGGCCGACCTCGATGCCGGTGCCACCGGCGCCATGACCGGCGGCGGCTACCCCGATGGCATCCGCCAGATCATCGATCCCTATTTCGCCGGGCGGCGCGACGAGGCGGTGACGGCCTATGGCCGGTGGCTGCCGCTCATCAACTACGAGAACCGCCAGACCGGGCTCGCCGCGGCCAAGATCCTGATGAAGGAAGGCGGCATCATCCGCTCCGACGCGGTGCGGGCCCCCCTGGAACTGCCCCATCCGGCAACGCGCGCCGGGCTGATCGAGATCGCCCGGAGCCTCGACGCGGCGGTCTTGCGCTGGGGGCGGTGAGGGGGCCGGCTCGCCGCGGTCGGGGTGGGATCCGTGGTCAATCCGGCGTCCCTCCACAGTTCTGACACAGACAGGGTCATCCCGGGGCCGCGTAGCGGAACCCGGGAACCATATAACTGCTGACGCTTCAGGATTGGGCGGACGGCGTTCAGCCCGATCCGGCATCCTCACACTTATGGATCCCGGGTTCTCGCCTTCGGCGATCCCCGGGATGATGGTGAGGGACACCGGCCTGTTTGCCAGATCGATCGACGCGATCGACCACGTCGGTCGAGGTCTCGTGCGTCAGGCGGATCAGGCGAGCGGGGTCTCACCGTAGATTGTCCCGAAACTCAGCGTGATACCAACTGCCTAAGATGCTGACGCATCGATTCGATCCTGGGCAGGCCCGGGATCGACGAGGCCGTTGATCCATCTCGAATTGTCGACGCTAAGCCAGAGGCTTGGCGAAAATTCGAGAACGGAACCAAAGGTCGTTTTCAACGACCGTTGGTATGACACCGATCTCCGGCAGATCGACGGCGGCGGTGCAGGTGACGGCGGGGACGCCGCCTTCCGGATTCCGCCGATACGCCGTGACGGATCGCCGATCCTGCCTCACCGGCACGACGCTCTGGATCGACGCGACGGCGGTGTCGGCCGCGAGCTTGGATGCCCGGCGCCGCGGCCTGTCGCTGGGAGACAGGACCTCGAACACAACGAGCGGCGCGGGCGTGATGCACAGGTCGTCGCGGCCGTCGTCGATGGCCACGATGACGCCGGGCGCCACGGTGCGGGCGGCGCCCGGCACCGGGACCCGGCTCGGGCCCGGGGGGCGCCAGGGGCCGGCGTGCCGGCACCGGTGCTGCCGCACGCAGCGCCGAAGGACCAAGAGGGCAGGCCGATCCTGGCCGAGGCCTCCAGGGAGGCGGATCTCGCCCTCGTGGCGCACTCCGTGATCAAGGCCTGCGACGCCGCCGACGGCTTCGCCGACGGCGCGGTCGAAGCGGTGTCCTCCTGCCGCTTCGATCCCGCGAGCCTCGCCTGCCCCCGCGACAAGACCGCGACCTGCCTCGGCGAGCGCCAGGTCGAGGCCCTGCGGCGCGCCTTCCGCGGCGCCGCGGACGGCAAGGGGCCGCCGTCTACGCG
>JAEWKL010000834.1 GCA_023386115.1 Pseudomonadota bacterium | reverse complement strand
CCGGCCCCCGCGTGCCCGGGCGCGGGGCCTCTTCCGCGCTCCGGCCCCATCGTTCCGTCTCGCCGCGAATCATCCCGCCTCTTCTCATCAATGTCATGTGCCGCTGGTGTAAGGCGGCCTCGTGAGGCGGGCACGAGGGACGGGGTCGATCATGAGCGGGTTCGAGGCGCCGCAGCAGGCGGCCGCGATCGAGGCTTTGCGGCGCGAGATCGCGGAGGCCTATGATGAGGAACTGGAGCTCGAGATCGAGGAGGAGCGCCTCGCCGGGCTGATGCCCGTGCAGGAGGGCGCCGCCCCGGAGCTCGATCGCCGGCTCTATTTCCGCGAGCTCCTGCGCCTGCAGCACGAGCTGGTGCGGCTCCAGGACTGGGTCCAGACCAACAAGCTGAAGGTCGTGGTCCTGTTCGAGGGGCGCGACTCCGCCGGCAAGGGCGGCGTCATCAAGCGCATCACCCAGCGCCTCAACCCGCGGGTCTGCCGCGTCGCCGCGCTGCCCGCCCCGAGCGAGCGCGAGCGCGGCCAATGGTACTTCCAGCGCTACGTCAGCCACCTGCCGACCGGCGGCGAGATGGTGCTGTTCGACCGCTCCTGGTACAACCGCGCCGGCGTCGAGCGCGTCATGGGCTTCTGCTCCGAGGCCGACGTGGAGGAGTTCTTCCGCTCGGTGCCCGAGTTCGAGCGCATGCTGGTCCGGTCGGGCATCGTCCTGGTGAAGTACTGGTTCTCGATCACCGATGCCGAGCAGGCCCACCGCTTCGAGATGCGCATCCGCGATCCGCTCAAGCAGTGGAAGCTCAGCCCGATGGATGTCGAGTCGCGCCGGCGCTGGGAGAGCTACACCCGGGCGAAAGAAGACATGCTGGCCCGCACCCACATCCCGGAGGCCCCCTGGTGGGTGGTCGATGCGGTCGACAAGCGGCGCGCCCGCCTCAACTGCATCGGCCACCTCTTGGAGCAGGTGCCCTACGGCACCGTCGAGCGCCCCCCCGTCCACCTGCCCGAGCGGGTGCGCAACCCCGACTACGTCCGCGGGCCGGTCCCGGCCGAGATGTACGTGCCGGCGCGCTACTGAGCGCGGACGGGGCCAGGTCTTGAGCGGGTTTCTGCGCGCGGCGGCCTTCGCGAGCCTCGCCCTCGTCTCGGGGGGAGCCGCCGCGCAGCAGATCCCTCGCCTCACGGTGGTCCCGCCGGCCTGGCCCCTCACTGGCGCCGGCGGCGACCCGCAGACCGCCATCGCCCAGGCGCGCACCTCCGACCAGGTCTCGGTGACGATCGGCGGCTCGATCCAGTCGTCGCTCGGCCCCTATGGCGACCCGTTCGGGTTCCGTGCCGCCCTCTCGGAGCGCGGCATCACCTACACCATCACCTACATTGGCGAGGGGCTGGCCAACCTGCGCGGCGGCCTCAGGCGCGGCGCCACCTATGGCGGGCGCCTCGACACCTCCCTCGACATCGATCTCGACCGGCTCGCCGGCTGGACCGGGGCGAAGTTCCACACCGACTTCTTCCAGATCCACGGCCACGGGCAATCGCGTTCCTACGTCAACAACCTGACGACGGTGAGCGGCATCGAGGCCCTGCCGGCGACGCGGCTGTTCGAATTATGGCTGGAGCAGAGCCTCTTCGACAACGCGCTCTCGATCAAGCTGGGCCAAGTCTCGGCCGATACCGAGTTCGCCATCGCCCAGTCCGCGGTGGTGTTCTTCAACGCCGGCTTCGGCTGGCCCAATATCGGCGCCGTGGTGCTGCCGAGCGGCGGGCCGATCTATCCGCTGGCCACCCCGGCCGTGCGGGTGAAATACGTTCCCGACGCGCGCCTGTCGGTCCAGGCCGCGCTCTTCAACGGCGACCCCGCGGGCGGGCGCCGAGGCGACGACACCGACCCGCAGCGGATCAACCGCACCGGCACCAGCTTCCGGGTCAACGACCCCCCTCTGCTGATCGGCGAGGTGGCCTACGCCTACACGCTCGGCCTGTGGGGGGAGAACCTGCACGGTACCGCGACGCTGGGTGGATGGCAGCATTTCGGCAGCTTCGACAGCCCGCG
Source organism: Pseudomonadota bacterium (assembly GCA_023386115.1). Classification (GTDB taxonomy): domain Bacteria; phylum Pseudomonadota; class Alphaproteobacteria; order Rhizobiales; family Beijerinckiaceae; genus Methylobacterium. The sequence goes on along the minus strand of JAEWKL010000834.1, from coordinate 3,621 downwards.
CCTCGACGGCGTCGCCGGCCGGCTGCTGGCCGATCCAGCGGCGAGCGGCATCGCCCGGCGCTTCCGCGGCGACCGCGGGGTCTACGGCATCATCGACCAGACGCTCTACCGCGAGCCCGACACCGAGGACGAGGGCGCCAGCGCCTTCCTGCGGCTGTCGAAGGTGCCGGGCGACCGCAACCTGATCGATCTCTACCTCGACGGCGGCCTCGCCTACAAAGGGCTGCTGCCCGGCCGGCCCAACGACACCGCGGCGCTCGGGGTGATCTACTCGCGCATCAGCCCGGCCGCCCGCGCCTTCGACCGCGACAGCATCCGGTTCGGCCAGAGCACCGGCCCGTTACGCAGCAGCGAGGTGGTGATCGAGGCGACCTACCAGGCGGAAGTGGTGCCCGGCTTCACCCTGCAGCCGGACCTGCAATATGTGATGCGGCCGGGCGGCGGCCTCGCCGGCGACGACGGCCGCCGGCGGAAGAACGCGCCCCGGATGGGGCTGCGGGCGACGATCAACTATTAGGATGCGATCGCGCTTCGGTGTGAGTCGGGACTATGCGCGGCCGTCGGATCGTCGTGGCGCCTTCCACGCGACCTGCCCGCAACCCCGTGCCGAAGGTCAGGCAACGCCCGCCCCCTCACCCGAACACCCGCCCCAACGCCACGTCGATCGCCTCCACGATCCGGTCGATGTCGGCCGGCGTCGCGATGAGTGCCGGGCTGAGGCAGAGCGTGTTGTTGAGCCCGGCGAGCGAGCGGTTGGTGGCGCCGATGATGACGCCGTTCGCCATACAGTCGGCCACAACGGCCTGGACCCGCTTCTCCTCCGCCGGCTCCTTGGTGGCGCGGTCGGCGACGAGCTCGGCGCCGCAAAACAGGCCCTTGCCGCGAACCTCGCCGATGACGGCATGGCGCTCGGCGAGGCCATGGAGGCCGGCCATCAGCCGCTCGCCCATCGCAACCGTGTTGTCGATCAGGCCCTCGTCCTCGATGATCCGCATGTTTTCCAAAGCGGCTGCCGGGCCCGCGGTGCAGCCGCCGAAGGTCGAGATGTCGCGGAAGTACGACATTGGATCGGCCGCGTCGTCCTTGAACAGCGAGAACACCGCCTCGGTCGTCGTCGTGCAGGCGATCGCCGCGTAGCCCGAGGCTACGCCCTTGGCCATGGTGACGAAATCCGGCTTCACGCCGTAATGCTGGTAGCCGAACCACGCGCCGGTGCGGCCCATGCCGCAGACCACCTCGTCGATGTGGATCAGGATGTCGTGGCGGCGGCAGATATCCTGCACCTTCTCCCAGTAGCCCTTCGGGGGCGTGATCACGCCCCCGCCGGCGGTGACCGGTTCGAGGCAGATCGCCCCGATGCTGTCGGGCCCCTCGCGCAGGATCACCGCCTCGATCGCGTCGGCGGCCATCTCGCCGTAATTCTCCACCGCGCCCCACTGGCTACGGTATTCGAGGCAGTGCGGCACCGCCACGAAACCGTCGGGGAACGGCCCGTACTGGTCGCGGCGCTGGTCCTGGCCCCCCGCCGCCAGGGCACCGAGCGTGGTGCCGTGGTAGTCGCGCTCGCGGTAGAGGATCTTGGATTTGCGCCCGCCATGGTGCCGATGCGCGATCTGGCGCACCATCTTGAACACCTTCTCGTTCGCCTCCGACCCCGAATTCGAATAATAGACCCGGGTCATGCCGGGCATCTTGGCGATCAGCCGCTCGGAGAACAGGGCCGCCGGGACCGAGCCGGACGCGCCGGCGAAGTAGTTGAGCTTGACCAGCTGGTCACGCACCGCGTCGGCGATGCTGGTGCGGCCGTAGCCGACATTGACCGTCCAGACGCCGCCTGAGACCGCGTCGAGGTATTCGCGGCCGGTCGCGTCCCAGATCCGCATCCCCCTGCCTTCCACCATCACCCGCGGGTCGGTGGTCTCGTAGGCCTTGTGCTGCGAGAGGTGGTGCCAGACATGGGCCCGGTCCGCCTCGATGACGTGGCGCAGGTCGTTGGTGCGGAGCATGTCGTTCATCGGGCGTCTCGCGAATCGATAGGGTCCGGGCAGGCGGTTACGCCCTACCCTTCCACGGAGTGAGGCGCCGTTCCAGCCGGCGCATGCCGATCTCGAACGCGGCCGCCAGGGTGCCGATGACCAGGATGCCCATCACCACGATGTCGGTGCGCAGGAAGTTCGAGGCGTTCAGCACCATCTGGCCGATGCCGGTGGAGGCCGCCACCATCTCGGCGGCGACGAGGGTGGTCCAGCCGACGCCCATGCCGATGCGCAAGCCGACCAGGATGTCGGGCAGGGCTGCCGGCAGGACGACGTGGCGTACCACCTGGGCACGGCTGGCGCCGAGCGCCCGGGCGGCATTGACCTGGTCGGCGCTCGCTGCCGCGACGCCGGCGCGGGCGGCGAGCGCGACGGGGGCGAAGCAGGCGAGGAAGATCAGCAGGATCTTCGAGGTCTCGCCGATGCCGAACCAGATGATGACCAGCGGCAGGTAGGCGAGCGGCGGCAGCGGCCGGTAGAACTCGATGAACGGGTCGACGGCCGCCCGCAAGGTGGGGTTGAGGCCGGTGGCGAGGCCGACCGGGATCCCGACGAGGGCTGCGAGCAGGAACGCGGCGGCGACCCGCATCAGGCTGGTCAGGACGTGGTCGAGGAGCGGCGCGCCGTCGATGCGCCCGTCCAGCGCGTCCGAGAAAGCTCCGAGCACGCTGGCTGGCCGGGGCAGGAAGATCGGCTTGACGAGGCCGAGTTGCGTCGCTGCGATCCAGGCGACGAGGGCGAGGGCGATGGTTGCGAGGCTGATCAGCCAGGCGGGCGGGGTGGCCCACCGCAAAGCTGCACGGGGTCCTTGCGCCGAGGGAGGGACGCGGATCGCGGCCTCGGGGGAATCGGTGGCGGCCTCGCTCATGCGGCAGCTCCTCGCTCGGGGTCCGGCATCGCCCCGCCAGGGTCGTGCGGGGCGGGGCTCGCCCCGCCATGATCGTGGACGACGCGCAGCACCCGCTCGCGCATGGCGATGAAGTCGGGGCTGGACTTCACCGTCCGGGACGTTTCCCCGGCAAGGAAGCGCCGGCAGAAATCGAGCGGGATGATCTCGGCGATGCGGCCCGGCCGGGGCGTCATGATGACGAGCTTGGTCGCGAGGAAGATCGCCTCCTCGACCTCGTGGGTGATGAAGAACGCCATCTTTTGCGTCCTCGCCCAGAGGGTCAGGATCAGCTCCTGGACCTGCTCGCGGGTGAAGGCGTCGAGGGCACCGAGCGGCTCGTCCATCAGCAGCATGCGCGGATCGGCGGTGAGTGCCCGGGCGATGCCGACGCGCTGCTGCATGCCGCCGGAGAGCTCGTAGATCATCCTGTCCGCCACATCGCCCAGGCCGACGAGGTCGAGCATGGCGCGGGCCCGCTCCTCGCGCTCCGCCCGCGGGACTCCCTGCATCTTGAGGCCGAAGGCGACGTTGTCGCGCACGTCGAGCCAGGGCATCAGGGCGTGGCGCTGGAACACCACGCCGCGATCGGCCCCGGGCCCGGAGACCGGACGCCCGTCGAGCAGGATCTGCCCCTCCGTCGCCGGCAGGAAGCCGGCGAGGCAATTGAGGAGCGTCGTCTTCCCGCAGCCCGAGGCG
>JAEWKL010000790.1 GCA_023386115.1 Pseudomonadota bacterium | reverse complement strand
AAAGCATCGCCCCGATCGGCGATGATCCTCTCGTCAGCCTGCCCACCCTGGCAGCCTGATCAATCCGGCCCCGGCCGGTGATCGTGGTGGCCACGCCGAAGCTACACCACGCCAGGGGACACAACCTCGGGCCGGTGGCAGACCCCCTTTTTTCGCCGGCACGCTCGCGCTGTCGAGGCTGGCCCGGCTCCAGTCGATCTCGCCCGCCGCGTGCAGGCGCTCAAGCAGGACCTGATGCAAGCGCCGCCACACACCGGCGGCCTGCCAGTCGCGCAGCCGGCGCCAGCAGCTCATCCCGCAGCCGCAGTTCATCTCGGCCGGCAGCATCTCCCAGGGGAGGCCCGAGCGGAGCACGAACAGGATACCGGTCAGGGCGGCGCGGTCGTCCAGCCGAGGACGCCCACCCTTGGGGCGAGGCGGGTGCGGCGGCAGAAGCGGGGCGATCGCAGCCCAGAGATCGTCGGGAAGAAGCGGGCGAGCCATACCAGCCCAACGCGCAACCGCCACGATCGTGCCGTTCTGTTAGGCGCTCTTAATCTGCTCAGGGCGATGCTCGCTCGGCCTCCCGAAGCGCGGCGAGCAGCGGCCGCACTCGCTCGGTGGGCACGGCGGCGTCGATCCCACCGGTACCGAGGACGCCACAAGGCCAGCAAATTCCGGCCGATCACGGCGCCGCCTCCGATGCGGAGCGCGCAGTGGCGGGGTCCACGAGGCCTCCCGCATGACCTCAGCCCGCGGGCCCTAGCCTGCGCCCGGGCGAGTCGAGTCCGGGGTTCGGCGTCGGAGGTCGTGTCGAGGCGGTCAGCGAGCTTGGACCGGAGTGCCGCACCGACGGTGGCAGAGTGGGCCGCGGCACGACGCCTCAACTTCCTCCGACGCGTTCGTCCGATGGCGTGGGGGACCCGCCCGCCGGTCACAGGCTCGTGATATGGAACCTGTCAACGATCCCGACCAGCGCCTCCTCGCCGCGCAGCCGCTGGTTTTGGTGGCCGATCGCGGCCGCCGCGACGTCTCCGGCGAGAAGGATTTCGATCAATCCGGCGTGGCTGGTTGTGGAGGCGACACGGTACTCCGGCGTCTGCAGCCGGAGGGCGACCCGGTGGGCGCGCAGCACGAAGTCGCGCATCTGGCAGCCGACCTCGTAGAGCTTGCGATTGCGCGAGAGACGCATCAGTTCGCGGTGGAACGTCTCGTCGGACTCGCCCCAGGCACCCACGTCCTCCGCCGCGATCGCGTCCTCCATGGCCCGGATCGCGGCACGCAGGGTATCGAGCTCGCAGGGCGAGGGCCGTCTGCGCACGATCAATGACACGGCGGTCACCTCCAGCCCGGAGATGACCTGGTACATCTCGCGCATCTCCGCGCTCGACAGAGGCCGCACACGAATCCCCTTGCCGCGGCCGATTTCGACGAAGCCCTCCGCCTGCAAGCGCAGCAGGGCCTCGCGCACGGGCGTGCGGGAGATGGCGAGCCGGCTCGCCATCTCGGCCTCGTCGATCAGGTCCCCCGGAGGGATCGCCCCCCGTTGAACGAGGTCCTTGATCGCCGCGAAAGCTCGATCGGACGCACGCTCCACCGCTCAACCCTCTGCCGCTCGCGGTCGCGCCCCGCGAGAGGCGGCCGTTCCCACCTCCTTCTGCCGGATTGGCGTCACGGATCAAAATATATTTATTGATATATTCAATTGAGCGCGCTAAGCCTCCGGTCAGCGAACGGCCATGCGGCGGTATCGGGACCACGGGACGAAGAGGCGGGAGCGCGATCCATGCGAGCGTACGAAATCGCGGTGGTCGACGGTGACGGCATTGGCCCAGAGGTGTGCCAAGCCGCTCTGAGCGTCGTGAGGGCGGTTCCCGGCCTGGCAGGCGCCTTCACCTTCAAGACTTACGTAGCGGGCGCGCAGGAATACCTCCGGTCGGGCTCCGCCTATCCCGAGGAGAGCTTCGAGGGGTGCCGGCAGGCCGACGCCATCCTCCACGGCGCGACGGGTATTCCGGGCGTCACCTACCCGGACGGGACCGAGACGGGCATCGAGTTCGGCTTGCAGACCCGGTTCCGCCTCGACCTCTACGCGAATGTCCGGCCGATCAAGCTCCGCTCCGGCGTCGCGTCGCGCCTGCGCGATCGCAAGCCGGGCGACATCGACTACGTCATCATCCGCGAGAACACCGAGGGCCTGTACGCGGCCCGCGGCAGCGGCGTGGTGCTGCGCGACGAGACGGCCGTGGACAGCTTGGTTGTGACGCGCAAGGGCGTCGAGCGCATCTCCCGCTTCGCCTTCGATCTCGCCCGCTCCCGGAGCGGTGCGCCGAGGGACGGCAAGAAGCGCGTCACGCTCTGCGACAAGGCCAACGTTCTTCGCAGCTACGCCTTCTTCCGAAAAGTCTTCAACGAGGTCGCCGAGCAATATCCCGAGGTCGAGGCGGATTACGCCTACGCCGACGCCATGACCTGCCACCTCGTCGAGCGTCCGGAGTTCTATGACGTCATCGTCACCGAGAACATGTTCGGCGACATCATCTCCGACCTGGCAGCCGTGACGGTCGGGAGCATGGGCATGTCACCCTCCGCGGAGCTGGGCGACCGCAACGGCTTCTTCCAGGCGGCGCACGGCTCGGCCCCGACGATCGCAGGCCAGAACGTCGCCAACCCTTACGGGACCATCCTGTCGGCCGCCGCGATGCTGCGATGGCTGGGCGAGCGGCACCAGGATGAGCGCCTGACGCGGGCGGCTTTGCGGGTCGAAGGCGCGGTCGACGCCGCCATGGCCTCGCCGGGCGGCCTCACCCGCGATCTCGGCGGCACAGCGACCACGAGCGACGTTACCCAGCGCGTGATCGACGCCCTCGCGACGGCGGCCCCGACGGCAGCCTGAGGCGGGACGACCGGCCGCGCGGTCTCGCGGCGACCACCCCACACACGCGAGGCGAGATCGCGATGCTCCCTCCTCTTCGTGAACGGCTTCATGCCGGACCGCCTCTGACGGCCATCTTCTCGATCATCCGCAGCGTCGAGGTGGTCGAGATCATCGGTCTTGCCGGCTTCGACATCGTAATCCTCGACATGGAGCACGGGCCCTACGGCATCGACGCGCTCGGAAGCCTGATCCTGGCCGCCCGCAGCCGCGGCGTGCAGCCCATCGTCCGGGTCCCGCGCAACGAGGCCGCGCTGATCGGAGCGGTGCTGGATGCCGGCGCGGCTGGCATCCTCGTGCCCCAGATCGCGACGCCCGCGGACGCGCAGGCCGTGGTCGCGGCGGCCCGGTTCGCTCCCGAAGGCGCGCGGGGCGCCAACTCCTGGGTCCGGGCCGCCGATTTCGACGGTGCGCCCACCTGGTTCGCCCGCGCCAATGCGGCGACGGCGGTGCTCGTCATGATCGAGGGGCGCGAGGGCGTCGAGAATGCCGGAGCCATCATGGCGACGCCCGGGCTGGACGGCGTCTTCCTGGGCCCGGTCGACCTGTCCCATGCCCTCGGCGTGCCGGGTGAGATCGACCATCCGCGCGTGCTCGAGCGGATGCAACACGTCCTGGCCGAGGCGCGAGGCCGCGCGATGGCCGTCGCGGTATTCGCGCCGACCGCGGAGGGCGCCCGCACCTGGCTCTCGCGCGGCGTGTCGATCGCCGCCGTCGGGGTGGAAACAGGCCATTTCCTGCGGACGCTCCGGGACATCAACGCGGCCGCGCGCGCGCCGGGCTGAGCCGTCCGGCCCGCCACCGACGCAGGGCGGACCGACGACGGTCGGGAGCGGCTAGTCGGATGGTCGCGTACACGAAAAGACCGAGAACGGGAGGGGATCTCATGCACGGTACGTCGTTGCGCCGCCGGTCTCTGCTGGGCGCCGCCGCCGGCGCGCTCGCTTGCACGATCATTCGGCCGGCTCACGCCGCTGAGATCGTGCTCAAGTTCGGCAACAACCAGCCGGCCGACTATCCGCTGAACCGGCGGATGCGGGAGGCGGCCGGGCGCATCCGCGAGCGGACCTCCGGGCAGGTGGACCTCCAGGTTTTCCCACAGGGAACCCTCGGCACCGACACCGATATGCTATCGCAGGTCCGCTCGGGAGCGCTCGAGCTCTACACCGCATCCGGCCTCGTGCTGTCGACCCTCGTTCCCGTGACGGCCATCAACGCGGTCGGCTTCGCCTTCTCGGATTACGACAAAGTCTGGGCGGCCATGGACGGCGAGCTCGGCGCCTTGATCCGATCCCGGATCGAGAAGAGCGGCCTCGTGGTCTTCGACAGGATCTTCGACATCGGCTTTCGGCAGGTCACGAGCGGGCAGACGCCGATCCTGGCCCCACGCGACCTCAAGGGCTTCAAGATCCGGATCCCCCCGAGCGCCCTCGGCATCTCCATGTTCAAGGCCTTTGGGGCGTCGCCGACCGCCCTCAACTGGTCGGAGACCTATACGGCCCTGCAGACGCGGGTGGTGGACGGCCAGGAAAACCCACTCTCGATCATCGATACCGGCAAGTTCTTCGAAGTGCAGAAATGCTGCTCTCTTACGGGGCACATGTGGGACGGGTTCTGGCTGCTCGGGAACGGCCGCCTGTTCCGCGGCCTACCGAAGGGCGTTCAGACTGTCCTGATAGAGGAGTTCGCCCGCGCGGCCGAGGAGGACCGGGCCGACGTCGCTGCGCTCGAGACCTCCATGCAGGCCGTTCTGCAGAAAAAGGGCATGCAGATCTCGAAGGTCGATCCCGAGCCGTTCCGCACCGCCCTGAAGACCGCGGGCTTCTACAAGGAGTGGAAAGGGAGATTTGGGGAGGAAGCCTGGGCGGCTCTCGAGAAATCGACCGGAGAGTTGAGCTGACCGCGCCCGTGGCCCGCGAGGTCCTTCGGCGGCCGGCCCCTCCAGAGCGCGTACTGAGAATGCACCCATGATGAATCCGGTGATTGAGACGGACCCGTCGCTCGAGGCGATCGTGCCCACCCGGGCGGAGTGGCTCGATCGGCGCGTCGAGGCCGCGCTCTATCCCGAACTCCCGATCGTGGATCCTCACCACCACCTCTGGAGCCGGAGCGGCGCCCCGTACATGGTGGACGAGTTCCTCGAGGACGCGACCAGCGGGCATCGGATCATCGCCACGGTCTATCTCGAGTGTCACACCCACTACCGCCAGGACGGGCCCGAGCACCTGCGCTCCGTCGGGGAGGTCGCGTTCGCGGCGGCGACCGGCGAGGGCAGCGCGGCCCGCGGCGGCCCGGACGTCTGCGCCGGGATCGTCGGCCATGCCGATCTCCGCCTCGGCGACCGGCTCCATGCGGTGATCGACGCCATGCACGAGGCAGGGCGAGGCCGCTTCCGCGGGATGCGTCAGATCGCGGCCTGGCATCCGGACCCCGCCGTGAAGGGGACTGTCGCCAGCCCGCCGCCGCAGCTGCTCGCCGACGAGCGCCTTCGGCGCGGGGTGCGGGTGCTGGCCACGCGCGGCTTAAGCTTCGAAACCTGGGTGCTCCACTCGCAGCTCGGCGACCTCTTGGATGTCGCACGGGTAGCGCCCGAAGCGCGCATCGTGATGAACCATGCCGGCGGCGCGATCGGCATGGGCGCCTATGCCGGGCGTCGCGACCAGGCCTTCCGGGAATGGAGCGGCGCGATCCGGACGCTGGCGCGTGCCAACAACGTCGTCGCCAAGATCGGCGGCTTCGGGATGCGCCTGTGGGGCTTCGGCTTCCACGACCATCCGACCCCACCCTCGTCGGAAGAAGTCGCGCGCCGGATCGCGCCCTATGTCGAGACGGTGATCGAGGCCTTCGGCCCGGAACGCTGCATGTTCGAGAGCAATTTCCCGGTCGACAAGGGATCCTACAGCTACAACGTCATCTGGAACGCCTTCAAGCGGCTGACTGCCTCGTGCTCGCCGACGGAGAAGGCCGCCCTGTTCCGCGGAACCGCGGAGCGGGTCTATCGATTGCGGCCCAGCCTCGGGGCCGAGCCCCGGTAAGGGCGCTGGGATTGCCCCCGCCCCCAGCGCCTCGATGAAGCTTGGTGGAGAACCCGATCTGGCTGCGCCCGAGCGCTTCGCCCACGCCCTCGACCGTCCCGTCACCCCCCGATGGCGCCGGACCAGCGTGCACTAGGGGCGTGCTGGGGGGCACGCACGACCGTCGCGTCCCCGAAGTGTAGCTCTCAGTCGAGGTCGCCGCAGGCACCCGCCTGCGCCTGCAGACGGTGCAGTACTCGGTCGAACACGCCGGCCTTGCGCCAGCGATAGAACTGGCTCGACATGGTTCCGACCGCACCATAGCGCGCTGGCAGATCCTCCCAGTGCGCGCCGGTACGCTGGATCCAGAGCATGCCATTGGGAGTCCGACGATGATCGTAGGCGGGTCGGTCGGTGCGGGGCTTCTGCGGTGGCAATCTTACGGCGATTTGCTCCGATTGCGTATTGGTCAGCACAAAGCGTCGCATGGAACCTAACATGGGCGCTCACACTGCACGTGTGAACCCCTTTGCAAGACGCGACGACGGCAGAGCTTATGAACCGCCAAGCCGACGTGCTTGGTCCAATCGGCACAACCCGCCCCGATCAAAGCAACCCCTCTCGGTCGGATATGAAGTCAGGCCCCGGTCACACGCCAGACCACGTTGCCGACGTCGTCGGCCATCAGCAGCGACTTATCGGAGCCGAGCGCGACGCCAACCGGCCTGCCATAAGAGACACTCTCGTCCGGCGCCAGGAAGCCGGACAGGATGTCGCGAGCCGGGCCGGAAGGACGGCCGTTCTCGAACGGCACGAAGACCAACTTGTAGCCGCTCAATGTGCTGCGGTTCCAAGAGCCGTGCTGCCCGATCGCCATACCATCCGGGAAGCCAGGCAGCGTTCCTGCCGGTACCCAGCAAAGACCCAGTGATGCGGTATGGCCGCCCAGCGCATAGTCCGGTGTGATCGCGCGGGCGACGGCGGCGGCGTCCTGCGGCACACGGTCGTCTACTGTCTGCCCCCAATACGAGTACGGCCAGCCATAGAAACCACCATCCTGGACGGACGTGAGATAATCCGGCGGGGTCTCGTCGCCCAACCCGTCACGCTCGTTGACCACCGTCCATAGTGCCTTCGTGCTCGGTTCCCACGCGAGGCCGACAGGATTACGCAGTCCCGAGGCGAAGATGCGGCTCGTGCCGCTGGCGAGATCAAGTTCGTAAACAGCCGCGCGGCCCTCTTCGACCTCCATGCCATCATCGCCGATGTTGCTCAGCGAGCCGACGCCAGCATACAACTTCGTTCCGTCCGCGCTGGCCAGCAGACTGCGTGTCCAATGGCCGCCCGGCTTGAAATCGACCAGCTTGCGGCCAGGCCCAGCGATCCTGGTGGTGCCATTGGTGTAGGTAAACACGACGATCCCGTCGGTGTTGCCGACGTAGAACTTGTCTTCCACGAGGGCCATGCCGAACGGCTGACTGAGGCCCGTTAGAAACGGCTCGCACGTATCCGCCACACCGTCACCATCCGTGTCGCGCAGCAGCGTGATGCGGTTTGCACTCACCCCCGCGGCGCGGGCGCGCTTCATGGTTGCGGTCATGGCGTGATCGAACAGGTTCCGCATGACCTTGCGCGGCTCGCCCGATGATTCGGCGACTAGGACATCCCCGTTTGGCAGCACGTGAAGCCAGCGTGGGTGGTCTAACCCGGTGGCGAAGGCATTGACCTTCAGACCAGGGGCAGCGACCGGAAGCTGCTCCGGTGACCACCCGCGTGCTGCGGGCATCTTCAGCGTCATGATCCGGCCCTGCGGCTTCGCGGTCGGAATGGTTGGCGCATTGCCCCAGGCGGGTTCGTAGCTGCCATCACGAAATCGCCGCAGCCTGGACGCGCCTCCACCGATCAACGAAACACCGCGTGCGAATACTGTCGAGAAACTCAACGACTCTCTCCCAAAGATTGTTGCTTGATCGACTGGACGCACCTGGGCTGGATACGGCCGCCGGAACCAGCCCTAGACATGCGCCGCCGGGGAAGTGGGATTGTGCCAGAGGCACGACTGCGATGCCGGCACGCTCCGCTTCGATCTCGTCCGCGGCAATCCTCCATCCAGGCAGCAACCGTCGCAGGGCGACTGTCCAGCACCACCGTATCGCCGCTGATCGGCATCGCCAATCGTCGCGACAAGCAAGCGCTGGGCTCGCCAGCGAGCACCATGCCGATGTCGGTCTGCGCCTCAGCCAACCGTTCGTAGCGGCGTGTCTTGCGTAAGCCCAGCCCGCCCCCGATCCCGCCCGACCGGCACCGCTGCGCGAGCCGAGCGACCGCCGCTCCCGCAGGCAACCCCTTCATTCTGTTGCCCATAAGCCTGGGTCATAGAGCAGCGGCGACTTCTCTCTCGCCGCTCCGGTGTCGGCGAGGAGGCAGCTGGAGCGAGCGATTAGGGCGTAGATGTCGGCGAGTTCGGCTGCAAAGGCGTCGTCGACGTCTGCGAGATTCCTCTCCCAGTCCGCGGCTTCGAGCGACAGCCCGGCTGGCATTGGGGCCTCTTCGTGGTCCCCCGCGCCATCCGGATCCTCGTAGGGCAGCGAGGCCTGTGGGGCTGGTGACCCATCCGGGCTCGGCGACGATGCGGCGGCGAGTGCGCAGGACGGCGTGGGCTTGGGTGCCGCAGTCCCCATGCACGATGCCTGACCAAACCCCTGCCCTCCTCCCAGATCCGACCCTTGCTCGGGAGCGCGACCTCGGCACCCTGTCGGTCTGTTGCCGTTTGATGCCCGCGAGCGCGTCGCCGTCCTCCTGACCGACGAGGACGCCGCCACCCTCGCGCACCTCGCCCGCTCCGGAATGGGCGCCAACACGCTGCGCGCCCTCGCCTCCGACCTCGGCTACCTCGAGGCCTGGTGCCTTGCGGCCACCGGCCATCCCCTGCCCTGGCCGGCGACCGAAGTCCTGGCGCTGAAGTTCGTCGCCCATCACCTCTGGGACCCTGCTGAGCGCGAGGTTGACTCGCGCCACGGCATGCCCAGCGCCGTCGAGGATGACCTGCGGTCTCGCGGCCTGCTCCGGGTCGCCAGTCCGCACGCGGTCTCGACCGTGCGCCGGCGCCCCGCCCACTGGTCGACCCTGCACCGCTTCCGCGGCGTCGAAGGACCGTTCAAGGCACCGCGCCTGCGCACCGCCCTCTCGCTCGCCGTACGGGCGAACCGGCGGCCCCGCAACCGCGAGAGTCGGCGGGCGGTCACCGCCGCGGTAATCGAGAAACTGCTCGCCACCTGCCTGTACGAGCACCGCTTGGTCGACGTGCGCGATCGTGCGCTGCTGCTGGTCGCTTTCGCGTCGGGTGGGCGCCGGCGGGCCGAGGTCGCGGGCTTGCGGGTTGATGACTTCGTGCGCGATGCACCCGTGCCGCTCGATCTCGCCGATCCAGACAGTGCGAAGGTGCCGAAGCTCACGATCCGGCTCGAGCGCACGAAAAACACAACAGCGGAGGACGATGCCCGCGTGGTGGTGATCGGGCGTGCCGCAACCGCTCTGCTCGACTGGCTGGCGCTCGCGAAGATCGAGAGCGGGGCGGTGTTCCGGCGTATCGACCGCTGGGGCCGCCTCGGATCGGCGGCGCTCGATCCGCAGAGCGTGAACGCGATCCTGAAGGCGCGCTGCGCCCGGGCCGGGCTCGACCCGGCGCTGTTCTCGGCGCACGGACTGCGCTCAGGGTTCATGACCGAGGCTGGAAAGCAGGGCGTGCCGCTGCCCGAGGCAATGCAACTGTCGCAACACCGCTCGGTGCAGCAGGCGGCACGCTACTACAACGAGGCCGAGAATGACAAAGGCAAGGCCGTCCGGCTGATCGGATGAGGCGACGACCAGCACGGGTCAGGTGAAAAGCGGTTGGAGGCTCTCACCGCGGATTGACGCCATTCGGATCGGCTCGCGCATGATCGTCGCCGACCTGCCTCAGGTTCGTGTATCGCCCTGTGCTGTCACGGCAGCCGGTAACTCAGGATCGAACCGTGCGATCCGACGACCGCGCTCCCACACTTCCGCGCTCGATAGGCCAGCAATCGCGTGTGCACCGGCCGCCGCTTCGTCGTCGCTTCGCGCGTCAATGATGTGAACTGCAAAAATCCGGTTGTCGGCACCGATCAGATAGGCCCGATAAGTTGGGACATCTTCTTGTGGCGCCTTGCGCAGCTTCAGCACACCGATATTTGACATGCAACATCAGCCTCTCGCTAGAGAAAGCACATATTGCCTCGCCACCCAATGATGCAGTTTTTGTCTGCTTCTGCAGGCAAGATAAGCAGCTTATTTACCGATGTACAGCCATTAGGATGGCATCTGATACTGAATTTTGCTCGCTCGGCGGCAAAAATCGTCTATGTGATTGTGAAATATGGTGCTTTTTGGCCATCGAGTGCGTCCACCCCCGTATCGAGACGGTATTGTACTTAAGGTTGTACTGTCTGGTGTTTGCACTGAATTGGTGTTTGCCACAAGGGTTTAGCTACGGTGCTGTGAGCACCGCATCACCATCGAGCGACGCTCTGGTATTCGCTGCGCCATCGACGGATCCGCTTATGCATCAGCTCTGGCTTGATCCCAACAAGCCAACCAAGGCCCGCAGTCACTCCTGTGAACATTCAGGCGCACTTGCTCTAAGATAGCGTCGACGTTCCGGTTTCTTGCTCACCATCAGGTCGGATCAGGAGGTGTTTCATGCTGAAATTCCGGCTGCGGATCCTCCACCGCCGGATCATGAACGGCGGCATGGACGCTCATAGCGAGTGGCTCACAGCCAGGACCACGACAGAAGCCGTCGCGCAGGCGGAGGACCGCATCAGTCAGGTTCTGGCCGGACAAGCCGGCATCGGCATGCTGAGCGATGAGCGCGACACCCTGGTATGGTCTGTTCGCCATGATCTGCCTAAGCCCGCCGACCTCGGTTGACGCTCCAAGCCACTCGGTGCCAATCAGACTCTACCCTGCTCCGGTCACCGCGGCCGGATCATCGAGGAGAGCCTCGATCGTGGTCGTCCATAGCCGCCACGGTGTGGTCGTGGGCAGGAACTCTGCCTCTCGAGCATGAGGAGCGATCGTCCGGCACACTCGGCCACTAACCGGAATGGCATGCCGGCAGTCGATCCAATCGGCACAACGGTGAGAATGTTTTGACCGGGTCTCAACCAAGACGTGACATGGTAGGTGAAGCCGTCCTCAGAGGGAGCCAAGCCTTCGATAGCTGACTCAGTGACCGCGAACGTGTTGAGACTGACGACAGCACGGCAATCCTGCTCCTGACATCGTCAGGCGCAGCCGTTCCCCGGTTCGGATCTGCATGAGCGGCCCCGTTTTGCAGCCGAGACTGACGGTTTCTTGAGGCTCTTACAACTAGAACGAGAGTAGAACGGCAACGGTTCATTAACCATGTTGCGGTCACGCTTGCCTCGACCGGCAGCCCCGCCCGTTCCTGGGAGCCTCGTCGTGCCTGCCTGGTGTGACGGGGCTTCTTGCGTCTGATCGAGGCGGAAGCGAAAGCGTCCTCCGAGCTCTGGCTCGCTGGGTGCCAAGGAGGATCAATGGGCTACATCATCGCTGGCGCGAACCTCTCGAACACAGACCGGCCAACTGTTGCTGAGAAGGCCGCCTCGGCCGTCGACGCCCTGCGCGTGGTCAACGACCTTCAGAGCGACGGCTACAAAGTGCGCGTGTCCACCTCGGACGGCGACGAGGTTTCGCCCGAGGACCTTGAGGCTAAGGCTCGAACCGTCACCAGCGAAGGGATCTGATCCAGGTGGGAGCCCGTTTGCACTCGCTGACGTTCCCGCTGAGACCCCGCAAGAGTGGATCCTGATCGGGGCATGAGATTAGCGTCGAACCCCTCGCCGCTTCGTCGAGCGAACGGTCGGAATCACCTCTACGAGGCCGCCACCAAACCGAGCCCAGTCCTCTGTTGTTTGCGGTGTCGAACTCCCCTCAGGTCGACGCACACCAGGCTGCGAATGCAGGGATCTCCGGCTCTGAAGAGGCCAAATCCGTGAGAGCCGAACGGCCTGGGTAAAGGCTGCCTTCATGGCTGCTCTCCTTGATATCACGATTGCAAAATTCAGCTGCTTTAGCCGTCTGGTCACCTCTGGCGACACTACTTAACGACTTGACTCCTCAACCTGCGCCTCATCGGCGCAATCGGTCTTAAATTTTGTGCTCAACACACCGGAGTACCAGTGCGAGCTGATCTGCCTGGTCGCGCGTCAGGCCGGTGCTGACGGCGTCGCCGTTGCGATAGAGTGTGTAGGTGCCATCCTGGGTCGGTTTGATCCGGATCGAAGCCATGCAAACTCCTTGAATGTTGCACTCAAGCGTCACCGCTTAAGCTTAACCATTCGTTAATGGCCCGCAACCCCTCAGGATCATGGCTGCACACGCGATGTCCCCGACCGTTCGGAGGGGCATGATCACCGCCAACCGTGCTGCGCCGGACCTTCAGAGAGCACCCACTCTGTCGGTGTTGCCGCCATCCGGATCGAGCTGCGCCATCACACGATTGCGGCCCCGCCACTTGGCCTCGTAGAGCGCCGCGTCCGCCGCCGCGAAACACTCCGTCTCCGTCATGCCCGAACCCGGCGTGTGATCGAATAGGCACCTCAACGTCAACGGAGTCGTCGGGGACCGCCAGCGTTAGCGCGCGCCGCGATAGCGCGGTAGGAGCATGCCCACCTCGCGCCGATAGCGAATGTAGCGATCGCCGAAGAATGCGACGAGGTCGCGCTCCTCCAATTGGATGCCGACGAAGATGTACGCTGTCGCAATGGCAGCGAAGAGCAGGTGGCCAACCGTCATCATCGGCGTCGCCCAGAACGCGATGACGAAGCCGAGGTAGATCGGATGCCGAACGTGCTTGTAGAGGAAGGGCGTCGTGAACGTAACCTCATCCCGCGCTGATGTGCGCCAGCCCCGGATGGCCTGCTTCAGCCCGAAAAGGTCGAAGTGGCTGATCATGAAAGTGCTAGCGAGGACGACGAGCCAACCGAGCCAGAAGAGCCCCGAGAGCAGGGATGCCACAACCGGCTCGGAGACCGACCACACGGTCGCTGGCAGCGGGCGCCACTGCCAGAACAGCAGCAGCAGTGCGAGGCTTGCCAGGAGGACGAACGTGCTGCGTTCGATGGGCTTCGGAACAAGGCGCGTCCACCAGGCCTTGAAGCGCGGGCGTGCCATCACGCTGTGCTGGAGCGCGAAGACGGTGAGCAGGACGATGTTCGTGACGCCGGCGAGCCAAGGCGCGACGATCGGCCCATCGTCAACGGTCTTCGGAACGAAGCCACCTCCGAGGAAACCGATGGCATAGATGAAAGACACAAGGAAGATCGCATAGGAAATGAGGGCGTAAAGAACGCGGGCAGCGTGCGACATGGAAGATCTCCATCGATCAAAGCGTGCCAAACTGGGCTGTAAGGCTTGGTCTTAGCCTGACGCCTCGCAGCCCACATCCTTCATCCGGCAGATCGCCCGCTTGCGTCTGTGATCGCCGTCACGGACGCGGATGATCGCCACCGGCATGCTGATCGCTTCAGCCGAGGAGGATCACGTGGCTACAGCGCTCCTAGCTTTCAGACGGTGGCTCGACTGTCGTCGCACAAGGCACGAGCTCGCCCTGTTCAACGACCGTGATCTTGCGGATCTCGGACTCGTCAGAGCCGAATTGATGCGGGCTGGGCCCCTCAGGGTCGAGCGATAGCCGTCGCAGCCATTCACGGGTCGGCCTTTCACGCCGACGATCGCTACAAACCGATGCGCGGCAGTCAGAAATCCGCGCGCCTGCCAGCGCACGCCGGGCGCTATCGGTCCGACCTCTCATCGAAGCATCTGCGCTGAGGCAGGTTCTCTACTTGGGCTGGTGCCGGTCCCCGTCCGAACTGGTGGCGGATTTGAGGTGAGGCTGGTACTGTGCGATCGTCGCTCGGCCTCATGATCCGTCCGGGTCCGCGCGGCTCCAAACGGAGCAACCGTCGTGGCCGACCCGGCCCAGTTCGAGCGCCTGCTCTCCGCGAGCCCCTTCTTCGGCCGCCTGGAGCCCGACACACGACGTGCCATCGCCGACCTTTGTGTCACCTGCACCCTCACCCGCGGCGAGACCCTGTTCCTGAAGAACGATCCGGCGGACGCCTTCTACGCGATCCGCCGCGGCGAAATCCGGATCATGGCTGGGACCAGCACGGGCCGGCGTATGACACTGAACCTTCTCGGGCCCGGCGACATCTTCGGCGAGATTGCGCTGTTCGACGGGCGGTCGCGTAGTGCGGACGCCATCGCGGCCGAGCCGGCGGAGCTCTTCGTGGTTCGCCGACGCGAAATGTTGGACCTCGTCGGCCGGTGTCCCGATCTGGCAATGCGCGTCATCGAGGTCCTCTGCGAGCGCCTCCGCTTCGTCAGTGCACGGCTCGAAGAGGCGGTGCTGATGCCGCTGCCCGCACGGATCGCGCGACGCTTGCTGGCCTTGGCGGAGGATTTCGGCACCGAGCTCCATATTTCGCAGGACGACATCGCCGACTTCGTGGGGACGACACGCGAGACGGTAAACCGGCAGCTCCAGACTTGGCGGCGTCAGGGCATGCTCGACATCCATCGCAACCGCGTCGTCGTGCGCGATCCCACAGCCCTTGCTTCGGTCGCCTCAGCCGCCTCGCCATGAGCCCGCCTGACGAACGCCTCTGATGGCGCCAGGCCGCTCTTCTGTGAAATCACGAACCTTCGCCTTGCTTCTAAGCGGCAGTGAGAGCTCTCAGACGGCGCCCACACTGTCAGTTATACCACCATCCTGATCGAGCTGCGCCATCACGCGATTGCGGCCCCGCCGCTTGGCCTCGTAGAGCGCCGCGTCCGCTGCCGCGAAACACTCCGTCCGCGTCATGCCCGAACCCGGCGTGAGGCACGCCACGCCGATGCTCACCGTCACGAACCCACTGTCCTGGCCGCTGTGCGGGATCTGAGTGCGGGCAACCGCCTGGCGGATGTGTTCGGCCCGGAACGCCACCTCGCGACCGACCGGCCCCAGCAACAGGACACCGAATTCCTCGCCGCCGATCCGGCAAGCCACCTCGTCAGGTCCGCTCACCTGTCGCTTGAGACAGCGTGCAATGGTCCGCAGCACCTCGTCACCGGCGAGGTGGCCGTAGGTGTCGTTGTACCGCTTGAACTGGTCGGCATCGATCAGCAGCAGCGACAGGCCCTCACCGGTGCGCTCCGCCTGGCTCTGTAACTGGTCGAACACGGCATCGAAGTGGCGCCGGTTCGGCAGGCCGGTGAGCCCGTCAGTCGCCGCGAGTTCCGCCAACGCTTTGTTCGCGTCGAGGGCAGCGCACTCGGCACGCGCTCTCCGTTCGAGCTCGCGCTGCAGCAGCAGGGTGAGGCTGGTCAAGCCCAGGCACAGGATCAGCACGACGGCACTGATGCCGATGGCCTTCGGTCGCCAGATTGCCTGGATCGCCGCCACGGAGACGTTGACGTTGATGATGAGCGGCCGCGAGCCGACGTGGCTGAAGGTGTAGAACCGCTCGACGTTGTCCAACTTCGCCGTAGAGACGAACTGCCCGGCATCGTGCTCCAGGTAGTGGTGGAAATGCGCCGATCCGGCGATGTTCCGTCCGATGGTTTTATAGTTGGAGGGATTGCGAGCAAGCATCACGCCATCAGTGCGAAACAAGCCGACGCTGCTGCCTGGGTCGATGCTGAGACGACGCAGCAGCCCGTCAAGGTAGGACACGTCCATCGCGCCAACGACCACACCCGCAAACGTCCCGTCCGCGTAGGCCAGACGGCGGCTGAACGGGATGACCAGCCTGGCATCCTTCTGGGTGCGGGTCGGCTCACCGATGTAGAGACCGACGTCCGGCCGTTCTTTGTGAACCCGAAAGAAATCGCGGTCGTCGAGCTGCAGGCGGCGTGGCACCTGCGAGGCCGAGTCCATAAACACGCTGCCCTCGGCATCGACGGCGAGGATCGAGCCGAGGCCGTTGGCGGTCGACGAGCGGTCGAACAGAATAAGGTGGCGCAGATCGGGCGCGAGCCCCTCGAGCTTGGGGTTCTGCAAGCCCTCGACGACGGCCTGCAGCGAGAGGTCGTAGAGCTCGATGTTGCGTTCGATCGCGCTCTCGGTGATCTCGAGCAGGTTCAGCGAGGTGCGTGAGACCTGATCCCAGGCGCTCTGGCGCATCTGCAGCACCATCACGGTCGTGACAGTGCCGAGCGCGAGCGTCGCGGCGACGCTCAGGGCTGCGAGTCTTCGCCGGGTGAGGTGTTGCAGAGGATGAAAGTGGCCGCGCATCGGTTCCCGCGCACGAGCGGCTACGCCCCTGCTGGGATATGTCTTGGGCCACCAATGCTTAAGAAGCGGTTGTTTTCACACCTGGTTTTTGTGTCTATTCAACAGCTTGGAGGCGTGAACTTCAGGCGCCGTGCATACCGAACAGGTCAAGCTGCTGAGTGCTCAGCGATCTCCGCGGCCGTCCGCTCGGTTTCGGCGAACTCCTGATCTGAGGCAACTCCTGGCGCGGCTTTCCGTGCAGCACGGCTCCAGCGATCCGGCAGCCGTCACCATGGTGGAAGAGGTACAGGCTGTGGGTACCGGCTCGTAGGATCTCCTGGCGCAACAGCTCGCTGGTCGGCAGGTGTGCCAATGCCGCGAGCAGGCAAGACAGGCCTGCCGAGGCGACCTACATGGCGCGAAACTCGATCTCGCGCATCCCCCAGAGCTGGCGAGCAGCACCGGCCGTTGTCGACGGGAACGGGTTGGCAACAAATGCCATCGCTTCGTCTCGGATGAAGGCGGCAAGGCGATCGCGCTCAGCGATGTGACTGGCCGTCAGGAGCGCTTCGGCGAGCTGGCGCTTGGTCACGGGCATCGTCTCGTCGGCCCTCGCTGCGTTCCGATCACGCGACCAGGATGGCGCCGGGATCGGTATCTCGGGTCCGGCTCGGCCATGCGAGACCCCGCTCCTCGGCAATGATCGACGGGTGCACTGACGAGGTCAGCTCGATGATCGTGGTCCAGAGCCGCCAGGGAGCAGGCACCGGCAGGAGCTCCGCTTCGTCCAACAGGAGTTGAACTTGCCCGCCCTGCTCTGCAACCAGCCGGAACGGCTGCTCAGCGGCAGGTCCGATCAGCACGACGGTAAGAACATTGCGGCCGGGCTGCAGCCAGGGTGTGACGTCGTAGCTGAACCCGTCCTCCGACGGATCCTGGCCCTCGATCGCCGGTTGCGTGACCGCGTAGGTGTTCAGACTGACCACAGCGCGGCACCCCGCGCCCGACATCGTCAGGCGCAGCCGCTCTCCCGCTCGCATTTGCATGATTGGCCCCGCTTCAAGCGAAGGAGTGGCTGCTTCGCGGGTTTTCCACAACGGGAACGGGCCGTGAACGACAACGAAGTATTAACCATGTTGCAGCGACGCCTGCAGCGACAGGATCGTGGGCTTGGACGGCTCGCACCCGCGGATCGCAACGAGGTGGTACAGGCCCTGTCAAAGGGAGACCCTGATGACCTGCCGGCGTCGCTCAGGAGCAACAAGTTTCCAGTCGTGACGTCCGCGAGCACCTGCTTCTCCAACGACAGATCGGCCACGGGGGCGGCACAGGCGTGTATTCAAGCGCTCCAGATGCTTCACCGCTTGATCGGATCGATCGACAAGCCGCCGTGCTCCTTGCGCCAGCGATAGTAACATCGCTCGGAGATCTCTGCCTCCTGCCCGATCAACGCCAAGCTCTCAGACTGCGCCGTCGGCACCGAAATTTGCAGCTTGCTACAGGACCTCGCGGGCATGGTGCCTTGCGCGGACCGGCCGGGGCGGCAAAGGCTATCCTGATGAGGCAGGACAGGGAATGCGGATGACAGGGACAGGCATAAGCGACCTCTCATTCCTCGACCTTGCCGCACTGGCGGCTTTCCTCCTCGCCTGGATCGGCTACGGCGTCGCGGTCGAGCGCTTCTCGCGCAGGGGCAACAGCCTCAACCGGATCATGAATCACTACCGCCACGCCTGGACCGAGCAGTTGGCCGCGCGTGAGCTCCGGGTGGTTGACACCCTCGTCAACGCCTCGTTGCAGAACGGGACCGCCTTCTTCGCCTCGACCTCGCTGATCGCCCTCGGCAGCGTGCTGACGCTCACGCGCTCGACGGATGAGGTGTTGACGCTGTTCTCCACCCTGCCTCTCGGCATCCAGACCACCCGCACCACCTGGGAGATCAAGCTGGCGGGGCTGGCGCTGATCTTCGCCTACGCGTTCTTCAAGTTTGCCTGGTCCTACCGGCTGTTCACCTACGTGGCCATCCTAATCGGGGCAGTGCCGCCGTGTGACGGTGAGCCGGACGAGATCCGCCGCGCCGCTCGCCGGGTTGGGGCCATGAACGTCGTCGCGGGGAGGCACTTCAATCGAGGCATGTATGCGTTCTTCTTCGCACTGGCCTATCTCGGCTGGTTCGTCGGCCCGCACGTGCTGTTCATGACAACTGCAGGCGTGCTCGTGGTGATGTGGCGGCGCCAGTTCAGCTCGAGCGCCCGCGACGCCCTACAGGACATGTGACACTCCCAAATGCTACCCGCAGCTGTGATCCTGGCTCGTACGGGTGCTGCCACCTTCGAATGAGCCCGGACGCAATTCACGCGGTGAGTGGTTGAGCCTCCTCCGTCGTCACCAGGAAGTCCACCAGGGTGTTCGGCCCGAATGTGCGCGTCAGGGGCCTGTCGGCAGCATCGCGTCCGTAGGCGATCAGGATCCTGCCGATCCGCGGGCTGTTGTTGCGCGGATCGAACGTATGCCAGCGGCCGCCCAGGAAGACCTCCATGCACGCTGCGAAATCGCCTGGGGCATGCGGCAAGGGCAGACCGATGTCGCTGACGTAGCCGGCACGGTAGCGAGCTGCGATGGTGAGGCAGCGGTAGAAGGAAATCGCGAGGTGGGCATAATCGACACACGCCGCGACGCTCCTCGAACGCTTCCAGCGCCGTGCGCGTGGGTAGCGAATGCTCGTAGCCGAAGGTGATGCGATCGTGCACGTAGTCGCAGATCGCTTGTACTCGCGCCCATCCCGGCTCCATGGCCCCGAATAGGTCCCAGGCCGTCTGTGACATACGGCGCGCTGATCTGGTGACGACTCAGCCGCCCCTTAGCCTCGGCCGTGGCGGCTTACCACTCGCCGACGGCCTCTCCCGGCACTCCTGCGTCCAGCGTCCCTGGCTCTTCATCGGTCGCACCTTGCTGTCGCTGCAGTTGCAACCCGCGACGTAATACTGAGGTAATATGGGCGCCTTAACCCTCCTACGATGCTTTTCCTGCTCTCGGAATGGGAGCATAACTCCCGCCCACTACGAGGCAGATTGCTCATCAACATCCGGGTTAAGCTTATGCTTGAGCTTATCCGAAAGGAGGCCACGTGGTTGAACAACAAAGTACACCCACTACCGCCAAAACTTTTGACGGCAACGAGCCGATCTATCGAGCTTATCTGCTCGACGGCAGCGACAACATAATCTGGGCAGAGCTGATCCCTGCCTATGATCATAAAGGCGCCATGAGTGTTATTCGCGGGATGATGGGAAGTCACGCGGTTGAGCTGTGGGATCGCGCTCAACTCATCATCAGACTTGAAGCGTCAGAGGAGCTATGCGCAGCATAACTAGGAATTCCAAAGTCCGTTGACTATTGGCGCAGAGAGATGGGTATGCGTCAGGCCGTGGGGCGCCGGCGACCTACCCACCCGCCATTCCCGCCGAGGTCGAGACCGCTTCCGTCCACTGCACCAGCTTCGGCAATGGTGGAGTGCTGCCATTTTGGAGCAAGCGATCTGACGCGATACGTCATTGATCGTGGCCCACGAGTTCCAAACACTGACTCCTGAGGATCCCTTGCGCCCTTTCCAGGTCGGCCTCTGCCCCGAGATCGTCGCCCGCCGCAGGCCCGAGGTTGTGTCCGCCACCTGCGAGCGAACGATCCGCTCTACGTGCGCAGGTTCAGCTACCGGCACGCGGGCGCCCAGCCCAGATCGATGCGCTACGACCTCGGTGGGAACCCGATCGAGCCGGTGAGCGAGAAGGATCGGCAGGATGCGCAGCGCTCCTGTAAGGCTGACCACGAGAGAGCCCGGCAAGCTATGTGGGACGGTTTGAAGTCGAGCTTCGTGAAGCCCCGCCATGGCAAGTGCCGCCCCCGCTCGCTCACCAGACCCGCAAGCCTGCAACGCTCATCGCCAAACCTCCTCGGCATCTCGAGAAGCCCAGCCGCAAGCAGATAGGCACCCTCCGCCAAAGCCGCACAGAGCTGGTACACGTATTCAGCAGAAGCCGTCTGCCAAGCTGGCCACTATGAGCTTAGCTTCCCTTCGCAAAGGCGTGCTTCTCATTCGTTGTTGCGGTGCAACAACGAATGTGTCAGAGGGTTACAGAAAGCATTACAACTCCTGAAAGTTGCTCCATGGCCGCGAGGCCACGGACGCAGGCTTGAGAGTAGCCTCAACGGTTAAGGTTTGATGTCAGATATTCCGCCGTTCATGGCGCCGGCACCTGGTGGCGTTAACTTCCGTGGAAGAGGCCGCGCATTTCTGGTGGATGGCAGGGTATTTCTAGAGGTATGCCCGCAATGCTCGCAGTTTAACGCGCCGGAGGGAGTCATCGCTGGAAGGTGTACCTGGTGCGCCTATGTCCCGTCAGCCGCGGACATTGAGCCGATGCAGGATCCAGAGGGTCCTAGCTAAGAACCTTCACAATCAAGATCCGGCCCGCTTGACCGTTGAGGGGCTGCTGTGAGTGAGGAACGGATATTCAAGGCCGGGCAACATTGAAGGCGACAGCCGCGGCGACAAGGGCCATGAATGCGACCTCATCGAATGGGTCGCCATCACGCAGATCAATCGCGCGCCGCGTGCCACCTTCAAGACTGGCATTGAAAAGACCTGATGGGTCAGGCAGCGACGCGCCTTGCGCGAACGTCAGCTTGATTTTGTCTTTGTAGGTCTCGCCTGTGCACAGGATCCCAGCGTGAGACCATACAGGGACGCCAGAGGGATTGGATGGCTTGCGCCATTTCACTTCTTCGATGACGGCGGGATCGGCCTGCCGGATCAGGCGCCGGAGGAGGGTCAGCATCGCACCACGCCAGTCTCCGAGCGCGGCGATCTTTGCGCTGATCAGTGTGCCGGCATCGCGCGCGTCCCCCTGAGGCACAATTTCCATCCGCTTCCCGGCCACTGGTGCGTCCTTTCACGCAGTCGGACAGTGTGATCCCACGAGATCCGCAGGCCCGCAAGAGATCGAAAGCAGCTCCTCGGACGAGCATTTTAGCTGCGGCTCATCTTGAATCTCCACCGCCTCGCAGGCGCAACCATGGACGTAGGATGTGGCAACGAAGCGTTAACCGTGTTGCGGCGACGCCTGCAGCGACCGAGTCGTGGGCCTGATGGCTCGCAGCAGCGTATCGCGACGAGGTGGGGCAGGCCCCATCAATGGGAGACCCTGATGACCTACACGCTCGTGCGGCTCGCCTCCGGGAGCTATGACGTTGACCTGGACGGCAGTATCGTCGCCAGCTTGGCGCTCGAGCGCAGGCGAGGCCGCACATCTTCGAGGTGGCACGTCGAGTTGCTGGAGGCGGTCCCGCGTGCGAAGCGACCGACCCCTTTTACGGATCAGATCCACACCTTCTCGAGCTTCGAGGATGCCACGGGCTGGCTTGATGTGAGCGAGGTTGTGTCGAGTGATCAAGGATGCTCAACCGCAGCGGCGCCATAATCGAGGCGCACCGCACCTCGAGGGCGGCACGTAGTCTGCAAAATTTGCCTACTGACAGTGGCACAAGCGTGTTGAGCAACATTCGGCTTAACCGCGAGGCCAACGCTTGCGGTATTGACGCTGCTCGATATCTCTGCTCCCAATTGGGCGTTCTCGCGCTGGAGAAGGCAGATGAGCGAAACCGAAACCTCGGCAGCTAATTCAGTCGAGCGCACCAGCGACATCATCACGGCCTACGTGGCTCACAACGTCGTTCAGCCCTTGGCCCTGCCCGAGCTGATCGCGTCGGTGCATGCTGCCCTGCAGAGCCTCAACAACCCGCCTCCTGCCGAGCCGGTGAAGCTCGATCCGCCGGTCCCGATCCGAAAGACGATCACCCCCGACCACATCATCAGCCTTGAGGACGGCAAGCCGTACAAGACACTCAAGCGCCATCTCTCCGGGCGGGGCCTCACGCCAGAGCAGTACCGCGAGAAGTGGGGCCTGCCTCGCGATTACCCGATGGTAGCGGCCAACTACGCCAGCCAGCGGTCCGAGCTCGCGAGGAACTCTGGGCTTGGCCAGCGCAGGGCGGGGCGTTCCGCGCTCAGCAAGGCTGCTGCGCCCGATGCCAAGGTCACGGACAAGGCAGCCGGCTCGAGCCGATCGCGCAAGGCAAAGGCTTCGGTCGAGGGCTAGATCCAGCGGCGCCAGGGCGCCGGAGGCAATCCTTGCTCCGGCCGCCCTCAGCTGGGGGCAACATCGTCCCGTGTGCCGTTCTGCGCGGTGGCAGGCTAAATGCCTGAAGGGGTGCGATCAGAAGTCTAGGTCGGGAGTGGATCCCGCCGCGCTGAGCGCCTCGGCCCACCTCTCGTCGAGCCACGTATGGATGGCGCTGATCCCGCGATGATCGAGCTGGTAGATCCGGCGCGTGCCCTCTGCGGTCTCAGTCACCAGACCAGCCTCTTTCAAGATGCGCAGGTGCTGGGAGACGGCGGGCCGGGTGACCGCCATGGTGCTGGCGAGCTCACCCACGGGGCTGGAACCGCGTGCGAGGCGCTCGAAGATCTCTCGCCGGGTCGGATCGCCGAGCGCGGCAATCGCGAGAGAGGCCGGTGTGTTAGTCATAGCTTACTGTAAGCCGAAACTAACTCAATGGCCATACCCGCTTGTCGGTGTGCCGGACGCTCGTTGTCTCTTCCGGCTTCACGTGCGCGCCGCATGCAAGGCAAGCTGGGAGGGCAGGATGCCAGATCAGGTGCAGGACGGCATGAGTGCGCCGGAGATCGTGCTGGTCTCCCCGAGCATCTGCGCTGTCGAATGGGGAGAGGTGGCCTTTGCCGCCATCCCGCAGTTCCACCCCTGCTGCCCACAGAACTCGCAGGCCTCAAGCGGCACTTCGTTATCGATCGTGTTCCCGGTGACGGCCCACTCCGCGGAAGCGGCGGCAGCATGCCAGCAATTGAACGCCACAGAGTGCGACCTCTGCCTCTCTGTGGGTAACCCGACAGCCGGGCGCCCCTTATTTAAGGGTGCCTACCTTAGCAACCCTCTTATTTAAGAAAATTCCAAATTGCTTTAATAACGCTCTTCGACCATGGTCGGAGGCATGATCGACGCCCCTCCCGCCGACCGTCGGCTCGGCCGGTTTCTTGACACGCCCGTCGCTGGCGAGGTTGTCCGCGCATTCGTGCCGCCGCCACTCCCGCCCGAGCCGCCAATCGACGTGCTCTCCCTCCTCGAGCGCCTGAGCGTCGCCGAACGAGCGCTGGGGCGGCTCGACGGGATTACCATGCTCCTGCCCCGCCAAGAGCTGTTTCTCTACATGTACGTACGGAAGGAGGCGGTTCTTTCGTCGCAGATCGAGGGCACGCAGTCGACGCTCTCGGACCTGCTCCGGTTCGAAACCGAAGCGCAGGCCGGCGAGCCGATCGATGACATCCGCGAGGTCTCGAACTACGTCGACGCGATGATGTTTGGGCTCGAGCGTCTTGAGGAACTGCCGCTGTCGCTCCGGCTCATCCGAGAGATGCACGCCCGCCTCCTCCAAAGCGGGCGCGGCGGCAGCAAGAGCCCAGGCGAGTTTCGGCGCTCGCAGAACTGGATCGGCGGCAGCCGACCGGGCAATGCTCTCTTCATTCCGCCCCCCGTCACCGAGCTCGACGCGACTCTCGGCGCGCTGGAAGCCTTCATGCACGAGAACCAGTCGAGGCTTCCCGCATTGATAAAAGCTGGGCTCCTCCACGTTCAGTTCGAGACGATACACCCGTTCCTTGATGGCAACGGCCGTATCGGCCGCCTCCTCGTGACGCTGTACCTCTGCGTGCACGGCGTGCTGCAGAAGCCGCTCCTCTACCTGAGCCTTTATCTCAAGACCCGGCGCACCGACTACTACCGCCTATTACAGGAAGTCCGCGAGCGCGGCTCCTGGGAGGCTTGGCTCGAGTTCTTCCTTGACGGGGTCGCCGAGACGGCCAATCAAGCCTTTGACGCGGCGAGGCGCATCGTTGACCTATTCAAGCAGGACCGCGAGCTCATTACAGCCCAGAGCGAGCGAGCGGGCTCGGCACTGCGCATCCACGACCTCATGCAGCAGAACCCGTATGTCACGAGCAATCAGCTCGTCGAAAGGACGGGGCTGTCCTCGCCGACCGTCAACGCAGCGCTCGCCGACCTACAGCGGCTCGGCATCGTAGGCGAGGTGACCGGCCGCCGGCGCGGCCGCGTCTTCGGCTATCGCCGCTACCTCGCCATCCTGAGCGAAGGCACCGATCCGCTCCCGACCGCTTGATCATCGGCTCCGTCCAGCTACAGGATCTGTTGCCGGACGAAGCCTCGCGCCTCGTTATCGGTCTGCTCCGCCTCGCCATGAGCCCGCGTGCGGGCCGCTACTGGGCGGAATGTCAGGAGACCCTCTCCGCACTCCGGGGTATCGGCCCTGATGATGAAGACGAGCAGTCGCGCTTTGCCCGTGATCTCGACGCCTTCGCTCTCGACCTCGCCAAGCGATACCCAGCGCCGCCAGCCAACCGGGCAGAGGCGGTGGCGCTGGTGCGGGATACCTTAAGTTTCATCGGCCCGGACCGGCTGCTAGCTGCCCATCCCGCCTACGCTCAGGCTAACTGGCTCGGGAAAATCCTCGAGGCGGCCGTGCTCCACCTGACCGCCTCCGTAGCCGACTGGTCCACAGCGCTGGACGCCTATGAGGGCGTTCACGCCGTGCCACTCATGACGATCCACAAGAGCAAGGGGCTCGAGTACCATACCGTCATCTTTGTGGGCCTGGACGATGACGCTTGGCGCCGGAGTTTCGTCGAAGACCAAGCCGAGGCAACAGCAAGCTTCTTCGTAGCTTTTACTCGCGCCAAGCAGCGCGTGCTCTTCACTTACTGCGCCCGCCGCGGCGCCCGGAAAGCAATTGTCACTCTGTATCAGCTGCTCCTTGGCGCTGGCGTACAGATCATCCAGGTCGCCTGAGCCGCCATTCACAAAAAGTTACGGCGGCGATGTCGCTCACCGAGGTGCCGGCGACAGCGTGAAAACCATAGCGCTCGGCAATCTCGGCGACTGCCGCCGGATGAATGATCACGCTGGTCACGCCGCCGGCCATGGCGATGACGCACGGCAGAAGTGGCTTTGGCACCGCCGTCGGAGCCGCAGGTCCGGCGTTGCCGTCCCCCATTGCCCAGCGAGCCCCATAGCGGGAGGCCATAGAGCAGTGAATATTCTAGATCGAATTCAAGGCAATGGAAATATTCTCTCACGAATATTGCTCCTACGGCGGCTCGGTTAGTGGGGTGTCGCGCTCCATTCTGACGCTCGCAACCGCGACTGCGATGATGTTCCAGGAAACCACGTCAGTGTCGAAGTTGCGAGCGCCTTCAATAAAATAAATGCCATCATAATCTTTGTTGTAAGATCTAGAGCTTAGCATAATTTTTTCGTCAATAACATTTAAATACCACACGGAATAGTCATGTGTATCTGCAGCATATACCATGGCAACCAACACTTTGTCGCCGCTATCTAGGTCAGATGGCGCGAAAGCTTCTTGAAAAACTACTATGGACCCATGTGGATATATCTTGTTGAAAAAATCACCCCGCACTTCGCATGCGAAGCAGCGCTTCGGGTTTACGTGATCTGGCAGTGGAATTTGTATGTTATAATATTCTCCATCCTCAAAATCCAGCGATGCTCGATGCTTGCCGCGTTGCAGGTATCCGATGACTTTAACTTCCGTCACATGGCTTGTCTCTGATTTGCTCGGCCCAACATGCCCTTGCAAGAAGCGAGCTACGTCCGTGCCAGCCATTGCAGCAAGCTTCGTCAGGGGCTCCGCTTCAGGCCTTTGCGCACCGGACTCCCACTTGGAAACCGTTCCCTGCGAAACGCCGACAGCTGAAGCAAACTCCTTCTGCCCCATACCGAAGCCGCGTCGCAGCGCTTTGATGCTCTGACTCAGGTCGCTCATGGAACCGCCCCTACACGCACCCGCATGAGCGATGCAATCCGGTTGGAGTGCTGTGGACCTTGACGCTCATTCGTATTCGAATATATTCGACCCATGAACTCGGTTAGGCACATTCGCACTCGGGCCTTCCACCCAACGCAGTCGCATATCGCGCTGCTCGCGGGTGTCCCTCAAGGTACCGTTTCCAATTGGGAGCACGGAGAGCTCTCGACGGATATGCGTGGCCTGCGCAGCGAGGCCGTGTCTAGGGCGCGCCCGCCTCGGGCGTTTCTCCTCAGATTTGTCATCCCCACTTCGTACGTTGCCGACCCTTCTTTCAAGTGTGACCGTCTGAGCCTGCTGGTCTTCGACTGCGCCTTTGTAGCCGGGTGGCCGTCCGTCTGCCTGCTGCATCTGTCTAACTCCTCTGCATCACAAACTCTATGGCACGGAGAATTGATCAAATGTGGTCAAATGCGAATCCTAATGCCCCAACGGTCACGTACGAGCAAGCCGTCGAATATAAGCGATCGAGGCTCGTGGATGTCATCTCCGCTGTTACGGAAGCGAACGGATCGAAAATGGCGGCATACAAGACGATTGGGAATCTAATGAATCGGTCCCCAACTTGGGTCCGCCGCGTTGTCGGCCGAAGCCCGAGCGTCCGGATTAACATGCGCGACGTCCTCATCATCCGCACCCTGCACGACCAACTGTGCACGCACCTCGCCGCCGGCAACGACACCATGGGTGCCAGCAACAAAGACCTTTGGAGGCAGGTCGATGTCCTGGCCCTTGCTCCAGGAGATCATACGCCGGCTATAACTCTTCACCGAACGGCGGCTGCGTCGGGTGCAGGAGGGGCGCCCATATCGACAGCATTCAGCCCGGATGCTTCTGCGCCCGATTCGCCCGGAACGACGGTTCTGGGTCTGCCTCTCACCACCCGTTCGCGCTGATGGTCGAGCAGCAAAGGAGAGAGTACATGGTCGATAGGACTGAGCAGGCGAAAGCTCTCCAGATGCGGACGCTGGGCACCTTCATACCCAACAGCTCGGCCGAGTACGTGGCCTGGATACCGTTGCTGGGTGGACACTCCTCGCCCAGCACCCCGGCCGGATCGAAAGTTTCAATGAGCTAACCCTTCATATGCCGGGCACCAGCCGCGTGCAGCTCGGCAACCTCGAGAAGGCGGTGTCACATCATGGTGCGCGCCGCTGGCATCCCAAGCCACTTCTGGAACATGGATGCCCGTGCCGAGGTGTCCACCGAGGCTGGAGATGCCGGGGCCGACCTCGACCACATCCGCTCGGCCGCTGCGCACGCTCGGGCCGCCACGACTCCGCGCTACTCGCTCGCGCGGAGCGGTCGGTTAGTCGCGCCTGGTGGCTGAGCTGCCGCTTGCGCACCGGGCGCTGAAGATCCGATCCTGAACGAAGATGGGGAACGGTAGGGAACGCAGGGCCACTCAGCCCACAAAAAAGGTGTTCAGTTCCAAATACTCATTAGAGCGTGCTATCGGGATCGAACCGACGGCAATCAGCTTGCGAAGCATAGCGTCAAAGCTTGAGCCTGACTGAGTCGGCCATCTCAAGCAGCTGATGCTTGATAATTCTTCGTCTCCGAGGCGCACCGCTCTTTGCCTCTTGGAGATCATCGACTCCAGATTTCACCGGGCGATTCCGCACGTCGCGCCACCGCATCTACTGGGCAAACTCCCAGTCGGAGACCCATGTCCCCAGACAACACCAGCAATCCAGTCAAGCCGTACACCCCCGGCTCCCTCAGCTCGGCGCTGAGCAACTCCGCGGTCAGCGCTACAAAGGCGCAGGTGTGCGAGCAGAACTCCAAACGGTTAGACCTCGCGAAGTGGAAGGCACACAGCGCAGCGCTCCTCTGCTTCGTAGCAGAGGGCTCGGCGTGAACTCCTATGCCACATTTAGGCGCAGCTGCGCCCTTGATCCCGTCGAGGCCTGGAGGCGCGGCGCGGAGGACCTCACCGGCGACGACCTGGCGTGGTTTCGCTCGCAAGACGTGCCGTTGATGGCGCTGCTAGGGGAGAGGATGCCCCTTGATCAAATCCAAATCTGGCAGATGCATGGTCTAAGTCACGCCAGCGTCGAGGATTCGATCTTCCGCGTCGCTCGAGCACGCGTTAGCTTCCTTCGTAATCGTCGCTTTGCCTTCGAGCAGGACGGGCGCGCGCGAGCCGAGGATGCCGTCGTCACCTACGTCATGCCCGAGGTCGACGAGGCGAGTGGATTTCTCGACGTTGTGGCTTGGCACCCCCGGTCAGGCCGTCTCGCTTCCTGGGCTGGTACGCTAGGCCTT
Organism: Pseudomonadota bacterium; assembly: GCA_023386115.1. Classification (GTDB taxonomy): domain Bacteria; phylum Pseudomonadota; class Alphaproteobacteria; order Rhizobiales; family Beijerinckiaceae; genus Methylobacterium. Next base: position 35,161 of record JAEWKL010000790.1, on the reverse strand, counting down.
CTCGGGCGGCGGGCAGCTGATGTGGCTGAGGATGCTCCGCTTCAGCTCTGGACCTCTCCGCTCGAGTGGCTCCGCGCCTGGCGCTGCGGTGCTGTCGTGATCAACGACGCCCTGGCTCGCCCAATCCTGCTGAACACAAGAAGCGTCCTCACGGCCAACATCGCCCACGGCGAGGTTGTGGAGACGATGCTGAGCAAGGTCCGCCTTCCACACATTCTCGTCTCGGCGCAAACTCAACAGAACATCCCATGAAGTCAAACAGCAAGCAACGCGCGGGGCGCGGCGAATTGCGGGGAGCCATTCCGCTCGATCTCGCGAAACGCCGCCAGAGCCAAGCCGCCTCAATCGAACGTTCCAAGCTGCCGATTGGAGGAAATGACCTCGACACCCGGCTTAGCCACCTTCCACTCACCGACCTTGGCAACGCGGAACGCTTCGTAGCGCGCAATCGCGGTCGGTTCATGTACTGCTCAACGCTCGGTTGGCTGGTCTGGGACGGTCGCCGTTGGGCTGTAGGCGGAGCGGAAGAGCAGGTGCTCCAGGGCACGCATCAATCGGTGCGCGCGATTCAGGACGAGGCACGAGCAATTCAGGGCACTCGCCAGGACATCGAGGTTGATCATAGGCGGGACGGCACTCCGGTCATGTTATCCGACAAGCTTGCTGCTTGGGGGCGTACATCAGAAGCTGCGCCCCGTCTCTTAGCTACCGCGAAGCAGGCCGCTCCCTACCTCCGAGTGGAATTCGAGCGGCTCGACGCCGACCCGATGCGGATCAACGTGCTCAACGGCACGCTCACGATCATGCCGCGGCCGGATGCTCCCTATGTGACCTTCCATCCGCATGAACCGACCAACCACATAACCAAGCTAGCGCCAGTCATCTACGACCCCAACGCGAGCAGTCCGATCTTCGACGCGTTCCTGATGCGCGTGCAACCCGACGCCGGCATGAGGCGATTCCTATACCAATGGAGCGGCCTCGCTCTCACTGGCGATACCAGCGAACAGAAACTCGTCTTCCACTATGGGACGGGTCGCAACGGCAAATCGGTCTACGTCGAAGCCACCGGCCACGTAGCCGGCGACTACGCGTTCACCATCCCGATTGAGACCTTCGTCGACACTGGCCGGAGCCGCCGAGGTGGCGAGGCGACACCAGATCTGGCAATGCTGCCGGGCGTCCGGATGCTGCGCACCTCAGAGCCCGAGAAGGGTGCGAAGCTCGCTGAAGGATTGATAAAGCTCGCTACCGGCGGCGAGCCGATTAGCGCCCGCCACCTCAACAAGCCATTCTTCACTTTCAAGCCGTCGTTTAAGCTCACCATTCAGGGCAACGAACGACCCAAAATTGACGGAACCGATGAGGGGATATGGGGTCGCCTCCTCCTCGTCCCCTGGGCCGAGTTCATCCCAAAGATCGAGCGTGATAAGACGCTAGGCAAGAAGCTAGAGGGTGAAGCTTCTGGCATCCTCAACCGGATGCTCTCTGGGCTCTGCGACTGGCTCGACAATGGTCTCGTCGTGCCACCTGAGGTGAATGCTGCCACTGAGGCGTACCGCGCCGACTCCGACCCGATCGGGCGCTTCCTTGAGACCTGTACGCGCAGGGTGCCCGACAAACGTGTGCAATCGACCGCGCTGCACGAGCTCTATTCGGCCTGGGCACGCGTCAATGGCGAGGCGCCACGCTCGCATAAGGCGTTCAGCAGCGCCCTCAAGGGGCGCGGCATGTCCGACCTTAAGTCGGGTGTGCAGTGGTGGCTGCATCTTGAGACGACGGCGCGGTGTCAGGACTTCGTGGACCTGCACGGTGAACCACTGCGGGCCGAGGACCGGTATAGGCGGTATCGCGACGGGGATTGATCGTGCCATTCCTCCCACATATCGGCCGATCCTCCCGACACTAAGCGCCTGCCAAACAAGGGCCTTTGAGAATTTGGGTACATTGGGAGGATCTTGTCAGCCCCATCCTCATATTCGCGCGGGCGCGGGCGCATAGGAGAAGGACCACAAGAACCTCCCATCCCTCCCAAACTCGCCTAATTATAACAATATCAAAGATCTACATCTGGGAGAGTCGGTTGCAAGCTGGGAGGCATGGGAAGATCATAATACATGATGGTTCTGGGGACTCCGGATGAAGGCTTCTCTAGCCTCGCCACACACCATTGGCCGACCGGTGAGTTTCGAAACGTGCGCGACTTCGCTGCAAAAGCGGCGGAACATGCCGCCCGCATCGCGCGTGTCCTGACCATCGTCGAGAACCACCGCGCTTCAGAGATTGGCTCTGCCGCGATGGCACGTGGGGTTGCGCTCACGTACTGGTACCTCACGGAGGCGAACCGGCTGCAACGGGCGTCTCGCACCGACGCGAAGCTGCTGCGCGCTCAGGGTCTGCTCGACTGGCTGCGCGCCCGTGGCGATGACGAGGTTGAGTTCCGAGACGTGCTCCGCCTCGGACCGTCACCGACCCGCACGAAGGATGCCGCGGAGGCGGCTCTCGCGACGCTTAGGGCCCACGGCTGGATCGAGGAGCCGAGCGGACGGCCGCGTCGCGTTCGGCTTCTGCACGACGAGGATGTGCGATGAGCTGCCATCGATTTCGAACTGCCGAAAACGCAACCATCTTTGCGACAATCGCGACAGCCGCGACAGTGTCAGCTGCGACCCCGAACTGTCGCAGCCGTCGCAAATGCCGCAAGGAGGGAGAACGTCGCAATCCGGAGAATGTCGCAGCCGTCGCAAGTGTCGCAACAGAGTGCGTCACATCGCGGTGAGAGTCGCATCATTGATGTCGATTGCCATGAAGGTCCGTGAGGGTCTGGCCAATCTGTGGCGCCAGCAGATCCAGATCCGGGAAATCCTCGACGGCGAGGTCCCGCCCTCACCCGACCTAAAGGCAGTGGAGAAGGCCGTCTAGGCGGTACGCGACGCTATCGTCGACTGGCTCATAGAGCAACAAGATGACCAGCGCCGAACCGCCGTCGCCGAGGAGCAGAAGCGCGCCACCAGCTCAAGTCACCCCATCATTCGCTGGGAGCCCGTGGAAGGAGATCACGCGAATCCAGGCTTCTCCTCAGCCCCGTCAGCCTCTTCCTCAGTCGGCAATTCGCAGCGGTTGTGGATGTCCGTGGCCGCAATTGCCGCGTGACCCATCGCAACCACGACCTGATCGAGGCCGCGCACTACGCCGCCAGCGGCGTAGAGGCCGGGCACCGTCGTGCGGTTGTGCTCGTCGACGATGAGCGCGCCCGTCCCGTCGTGTGCGGCCCTCAACCGGAGCGCGAATTCGGAGCGTCGTTTCAGCCCGAGGGCCGAGTACAGCACCTCGAATCGGTGTTCCTCGCCGCCTGCCGTGCGCAGCACCGTGATCCTGTTCCCATCGATGTCGAGATCGACCACCGGCGCGTGAACGACCTTGACGCCATGGTTCTCGACACGCTCGCGCTCATCCGCATCGAGGTCCATGCCCTGGCACAGCGTCAGAAGCGTCACGTCGGGCGAGTAGGTGCGGGCGACGAACACCGCCTCGCCCAGGCCCCTGTCGCCGTAGCACCGTGGACGCGCAGGGCGAGAACGCCATCACGGTGGCGAGCGGCGCCAACGGGGCGCTGAGAGCGCGGCGATCCTCCCGGAGGTCCCGCCGGCGGCGGCGACGCTGATCCTCCAGATGGAGGTGCCGCTCGCCGCGTCCCGCGAGGTCGCGCAACAGGCGCGGATGTCGGGCGGGTGATCTGGAACCTCGCTCCCGTGCCCGCGACGCTCGCCCCCGACGACCTGCGCACGCTCATGGCGGTGACGGACGTCCTCGCCGTCAACGAGCACGAGGCCCGCGCCGCGGCCGCATGCCTCGGGCGGGCCGAGGCGAGCAGCGAGGCCGCGTTCCTGGTCGAGGCGGGCGGCGTGGTCTGGGTCCTCACGGCCGGCGCCCGAGGAGCCGTCGCGGTGCATCCGGGCGGGGCGCGGACGGTCGCGGCGGCCGAGGCGATCCGGCCCGTCGACACCACGGGGGCAGGTGACACCTGGGATTGCCCCGGATCGGTGGTTCTTGCTCGTTTTGCGTGGATAGCGGTGGATTGACCCAAGCCGCTGATGGGTAGTCCTGCCCTCCCCACCGTGGATGGCATGGATATCCCCCTCGCCATCCCCGAGTGCTGTGTCACGCGGTTCGTAGAGCAGCACGAGGATCACCTCATCATCCCCGTGCGACTGGACGCAGCCAGCGGCCGATGCCCCGATTGCGGGCAGGCGAGGGGGTCTGCCAAAGGTCATAGATGTTCGGCGAAGCGCCCCAGGCTCTCGCACTGTGGCGACGCTGCCACCCTCAGCAGTGCGCCGACGGCTGGAATCCAATGGAGAAGGGGAGGGGCCCGATAGTCGGCTACGCGCCGATTTTGTTGAAAAACTCGCGGCCGATCTGGATCGGGCACCGATCGGCTGTCCGGACCGCACCAACGTGGGGGCGGTCCCGGCCGATTAGGCCGGGCTCAGCTGCTGGAGCGGGATCAGCTTAGCGAGCTTCCTGAGGTTCTGGGCTGCTGCGGCGAGGTGGAACTCGTCCCGGGCGCCGTTCGGCCCCCGCAGCCGAAGTCGATCCAGCTTCAGGATCCGCTTGAGGTGGGCAAACATCATCTCGACCTTCTTGCGCTCACGCCGTGAGGTGCGACCCTCGTCCGAGGCGCAGATGTCGCGCGCCATCTGCCGGGCGCCTTCATGGATCGAGCGTGGGATCTTGCGGGCGGGTGTGTTGGGGCAGCATCGCGGCTTCAGCGTGCAGGGCTCGCAGTCGCGCTGGCTTGCCCGGTAGCGCATCATCCCATCGTCATCGACGAGCGGGAACGGCGTCCGATAGACCTTCTGGCGTGGCCGCAACTGATGGCCAGCCGGGCAGGTGTAGGCATCAGCTGCAGGGTCGTAGCTGAAGGCTGACCGGCTGAAGGTGCCATCGCGGCGCTCGGACTTGTCGAAGACCGGGATGTGCGGCTCGATCCCGCGCTCGTGCACGAGCCAAGCCAGGTGCTCAGCCGACCCATAGGCACTGTCAGCCGCAAGCCGGGCTGGCCACAGCCCGAAGCGATCTTGCGTCCGCGCGATCATGGTGCGGGCTGCCCCTACCTCCGCCTGCCGGATGGCGCGGCTAGCCTCGACATCGACGATCACGGCGTGGTCGAGGTCGATCAGGTAGTTGGTGGCGTAGGCGAAGAAGGCATGGCCCTTCAGCGCGCCCGTCCACTGCGCCGCCGGGTCGGAGCGGGAGACGAACTTCGGCTGGGTCTCGCTCGCTGCTCCCCAGGCGGCTTCGTCGAGGGTGTCGAGGTACTCGCGCACTGACCGGCGGGTCCGAGCGAGATCGGTCCAGTCAACGGTCTCGGAGGCGTCTGCGGCGCGCTGCTTGTTGGCATCGGCCCGGATCAGGCTGGCATCGACCGCAAAGCCCTCGCCCCCGACGAGCCCCTCCTCGATGCAGCGTTGCACGGTAACCTCGAACACCTCGCGCAGCAGATCGCTGTCACGGAAGCGGCCATGCCGGTTCTTTGAGAAGGTCGAGTGGTCCGGCACCCGGCCGTCGAGGCCGAGCCGGCAAAACCAGCGATAGGCAAGGTTGAGGTGGACCTCCTGGCACAACTGTCGCTCGGAGCGGATGCCGAGGCAGTAGCCGATGAGCAGCATGCGGATCATGAGCTCGGGGTCGATCGAGGGTCGACCCGTTGAGGCATAGAAGGGCGCGAGGTCCCGCCGCAGGCTGCCCAAGTCGGCGAAGCGGTCGATGGCGCGCAGGAGATGGTCGGCTGGAACATGTGTTTCGAGAGCGAACTCGTAGAACAAAGCGCCCTGCTCGACCTGCCGCGGACCCATCATCTGCGTCGATCCTCGCCTCACGACGAGAGTGAATCACCCCGCACCCGCCGCCGCAACAGCAGAGTTTTTCAACACAATCAAGATCGAAGCGGACGTGAGGCCATCGTCCATCGGTTGGCAGGTTTGCGCCCGTCCCGGCCACTCAAAGCGGCTTGGCGACCGCCCAAGAGCGGACATACGCGTGAGGATCAACATCGTGGTGCGTGTAGCCGGGCCAACAACGTCGTGAAGCTCGGGATATGTTGCGCCTCACTTGGCGCGGCACTCCAGAGGACTTAGGAGAATCGGGAAGGCTATGAGCGTAAGGCCTCGATCACCTGCCGCGTGTACAGGATTGCGTGTGCGTAGGTCGGCCCATTCAGCTCATGGGCGGCGTGCATCATCTCCATCGTGAAGGCGGCGGTTGCGTCCCGGACGAGCGTCACGTGGTAGCCGAGCTCCATCGCGTATCGGGAGGTCGACTCGATACAGGTATTCGCGAGCAGGCCGACCACGATGACATGCGTGATCCCGTGCTGCCGGAGCTGCTGATCGAGATCGGTGTTCGCAAAGCCGCTCTGGGCCCAATGCTCCTTCACGACGATGTCGCCAGCCTGCGGTGCGAAATCGGGGTACCAGTCCCCGCCCCATTCTCCCCGCGCGAAGGACTGGCGCGTCATGATCGCGATCTGAGTCGGATTGGGATGGCACCAGCATTCGTAATCTCCGGGCTCCCACCGGCGATGCGGGACGATAAAAACCTTCATTCCGGCGCTTCGCACTGCCTTGCTGACCTGCCGCAAGTTTTCGAGAAGGTTCACCTCTTCGGCGACAGCCTTCACGCGTGGCCAGATCTTCCCGCCTTCCGACAGGAAGTCGTTGTAGGGATCGACGAACAGGAGAGCCGTCGAGTCCTTTGCATAGGTCGTCGGTCGCATGGCTGGTCTCCGTGTTCCCGGTCAGTTGGCGGTATCTCGCCTGAGGGCGGCGCGTTCGATGCTCGCAGCGAAGAGAGGCGTTTCGGCGCGATTGTGCGCGATCGACATCGGCTGGCGCTGCGCGCGGAAGACGTCGAACGGGATCCCCTGGCGGTCGAGGAAGGCCTTGAACTCCTCGGTCGCCTTCGATCGCACGCGGTTGGTGAACTCGCACCGATCGCGGTCGATGGCTTTGACGCTCAGCTCCCAGAGCACATGGATGGTGGTCCGGCCCGAAGGCGTGAAGACGTCCGATACCGATTCCAGGACGAGATGATCAGGCCTGCCGAGCGTCTCGACATAGTGCTGAACCATCAGGCTGCCGCCGATCACCTCGACATTGATGGACATCCTCCGGCCATCCGGCGTGGTCGTAAAACCGGCCGCGATGTGGGCGGGCGAGCAATCCTGGTAGTCCTTTTCGCCGAGCGAGAAGCACCATTCCGGAATATCGATCATGCCGATCGGCGCGGTGATGGTGGCCGTGAAGCTGGAATCGACGATCTCGTGATCGGTCATGGCGCTGTCCTCTTGCTGCGGGTATCGGGTGAGCAGGGTCGAGCCCGGCAGGAGAGCTGCCGAGAGGTCGTTCACGATCGCTGAGCTGAAGGGGGAACGGCGTGCTGTGGTCGACGGTGTCGGACGAGCGGCGTCAGAGAAAGCCCTGGATCAGGGCGGCAATCCGGCCCGCTTCCGTGTCGAGCGCGAAGTGGCCTCCATCCAGGATGTGGATTTCGGCGCCGGGGACGTCGCGCCGGTAGGCTTCCGGCTCGGAGATGTCGAAGGACGCGTCGTACTTGCCCCACAGCACCAGCATCCGGGGCTGAACGGCCCGCATCCACTCCTGCCATCGCGGATAGGCCGCTACGTTGCTGCGGTAATCATAGAACAGCTCGGTCTGGATCTCCGCCTGACCGAGCCGGTTGAGGAAGGCGAACTCGTCCGTCCAGAGATCCGGGTCGTAGCGCTCCACATGCGGATCATGGCCGATGTGGCGGCGCCGGGTCGCCTCGAGCGACAGCAGGTTCTCGCGAAGCGCACCCTCATGCGCGGCGCGATCGGCCCAGAAGGCGCGGCGCGCATTCCAGGCCCCGCCGAGGCCCGTGTCGTGAGCGACCGCGTTCTGGATGATCAGCGCCTCCACCCGCTTGGGATGCGCCATCGCCATGCGAAAGCCGACCGGCCCGCCGTAATCCTGCATGAACAGGCTGTAGCGGGAGAGCCCGAGCGTCTCCGTGAAGCGGACCATCACATCCGCAATGCGATCGAACGTATAGGAGAACACGCTTGGAGCGGGAGCGGCGCTGTGGCCGAAGCCCGGGTAGTCGGGCGCGACCAGCCGGTAGCGATCGGACAGGCGGTCCAGCAACGGCGCATACATTCGGGAGGACGAGGGCAGGCCGTGGAGGAGCAGCAGGACCGGCGCGTCCTGCTGGCCGGCCTCGCGGTAGAAGATGGGCAGGCCGTCGACGCTCACTGTGCGGTAAGTGGCAAGCGCGCCCATGAGCTCAGGTCCGGCTCACGTCGATCACCGCCTGCGCGAAGGCCTGCGGTGCTTCCTGGGGCAGGTTGTGCCCAATGCCGCCGCGGATCGTGCGGTGCTCGTAGGGGCCGGAGAACTTCCTAGCGTAGTCCCTCGGGTCCGGATGGGGCGCGCCGTTCGCATCACCCTCCAGCGTGATCGTCGGGACGGTGATGGCGGGCACGGTGGCGAGCGTCTTCTCCATCGCGTCATACCGGCTTTCGCCCTCGGCCAGCCCGAGGCGCCAGCGGTAGTTATGGATCACGATGGCCACATGATCCGCATTGTCGAAGGCCGCCGCGCTGCGCGCGAAGGTCGCCTCGTCGAACTCCCAGCGGGGCGAGGCCATCTGCCAGATGAGGCGGGCGAAGGCGCGTGTGTTCGCCTGGTAGCCGGCCCGCCCGCGCTCCGTCGCGAAGTAGAACTGATACCACCAGGCGAGCTCGGCCTGCGGCGTAAGCGGGCGCAGGTTGGCGGCCTTGCTGCCGATGAGGTAGCCGCTGACCGATACCATCGCGGCGCAGCGGTCGGGTCGAAGCGCCGCTACGATATTGGCGGTGCGCGCACCCCAATCGTAGCCCCCGACGACGGCGCGCTGGATCCGCAGGGCGTCCATCAGCGCGAGCACATCCTCGGCGAGCGCCGCCTGCTGCCCGTTCCGCGGCGTCTCGCTGGACAGGAAGCTCGTCGAGCCATAGCCGCGGAGAAGGGGCACGATCACCCGAAAGCCGCTGGATGCGAGGATTGGGGCGACCTCGGCATAGCTGTGAATGTCGTACGGCCAGCCGTGGAGCAGGATCACGGCGGGACCGCTCGCCGGACCAACCTCGGCGTATCCCATGTTCAGTAGCCCGGCATCGATCTGCCTGATCGGACCGAGCGACCCACTCGCCGCTCCTGTCGCGTTCCGAGCCAACGCGGGCCCCGCGATGCCGACCCCTGAAGCGGCGGCGATGATCCCCGCCCGGCCGAGAAGCCGCCGCCGGTCGAGATCGAACCCCTGCGCTTGCGCCAAGCTGCTCATCGGTCCTGCTCCTTGCTTGACAGGCCTAGACCGCGACCGTCGTCGCGACCTCGATGTTGCCGTGCGTGGCCCGGGAATACGGGCAGAGCGTGTGGGCCTCGTCGACGAGCCCCTGTGCCACTTCGCGCGCCAGTCCCGGGAGGCTGACGTTCAACCGGGTCCCGAGCGTGTAGAAGCCGTCCACGAGGCTCAGATCCACCTCCGCGTCAATGGCAAAGCCCGGGGGCAGAGTCACTTGTTTCCGGCGCGCCGCGATCCCAATCGCGCTTTCGAAACAGGCGGACCAGCCGGCCGCAAAAAGCTGCTCGGGGTTGGTGCCCGGCCGGCCACTGCCGGGCGGCGCGATATGGATGTCGAGGTTGCCGTCCGAGCTCCGCGACGTGCCGCCTTCGCGCCCACCCGTCGTGTGAACCTTGGCCGTGTAGATGAGCTTGTTCTGCTGGTTCATGGCGTGCCTCCAGGGCAGCGGCAAGTTGGACGAGGTGTGGGGCGAGTGCGGCTCGTCGCCCTATGAGCGGAGCGAGCGGAACGCCTGTCTCAGCTCTGCAGTGAAGGTCCTGGGCTGCTCCCAGGCCGCGAAGTGCCCACCCTCTGGGAGTCGGTTGTAGTGAATGAGCTTCGGGAAAGCTTCTGCTGCCCAGCTCTTCGGTGCCGCGTAGATCTCGTCCGGAAAGACGCTCACGGCAACGGGTATTTCGATGCCCTTCGGTGCGAAAAAGGCCAGCTTGTTTTCCCAGTAGAGCCGCGCCGACGAAACCGCCGTGCCCGTCAACCAATAGAGCGTGATGTTGTCGAGGATGTCGTCCCGCGACAATCCTTCCGTCTCTCGACGGAAGACGCGCGCGATCAGCTCGTAGCTGCGCGCATCGTGATCGAGCATCCAGGCGGCGAGGCCGACGGGCGAGTCCTCCAGGCCGTAGAGAGTCTGCGGACGGTTGGTCATCTCCTGCGCGTAGCCGAGGCCGTGCTTGTAAAAGAAATCGAGCTGGGCATAGGCGTTCGCCTCGTCCGCCGAGAGGCCGGCGGGAGGCTCCGCGCCGGACGCGAGCGCCTTCGCGATGCGATCCGGCACGGTCGCGGGCATGTTGGTGTGGATGGCGAGCAGTTCCGGAGGCGCCTGCAGCGCCATCTGCTCGGAGACGGCATCGCCCCAATCGCCCCCTTGCGCGACGAAGCGGGTATAGCCGAGGCGCTTCATCAGCGCCGTCCAGGCACGCGCGATCTGCTGCGGGTCCCAACCTGTCGCGGTCGGTTTCCCTGAGAACCCGTGGCCCGGGAGCGAGGGGATCACCACGTCGAAGGCATCGCCGGGCGCGCCGCCATGGGCCGTTGGATCGGTCAGCGGGCCGATGACCTTCAGCTGCTCGATGACCGAGCCGGGCCAGCCATGCGTGATGATGACCGGCAGGGCCCCGGGATGCCGCGAGCGCACGTGGATGAAGTGGATGTCGAGCCCGTCGATCTCCGTGAGGAACATCGGCAAGGCGTTCAGCTTCGCCTCGACCTTCCGCCAGTCGTGCTCGCTCGCCCAATATCGGGCGAGGTTCCGCATCGTCGCGAGCTGGACGCCCTGTGACGCGTTGCCAACCAGCTCCTGAGTCGGCCAACGTGTGGCGCCGATCCTGCGGCGGAGATCGAGCAGCGCCTCGTCGGGATACTGGACCTGAAAAGGCCGGATCTCGGCCGGCTCCGCGTTGAGCGGCGCGGAAACGATGCTGGCCGCACCGACGGCTGCAGCGGCGACAAGCACGTCTCGACGCGCGGGTGACGGGTGGGCCTGCAGCATGGAGCTTCTCCCCTGGGCCCGAGCGGGCCGAGCGAGGGTGTTCGCCCTCTGAAGGTCGAACATCCGCCGAGGCGCAGCGATTGCACGATGGTATCGCCGATACCTTGTAGTCGATCATCCGCGGGGCTGCTGAAGCCGACTCGTGAACCCGGGAAGGGCGAAATCCTCTAAACCGATACCAAGGTGCTATCGGTACCCGGCTGTCCCCGCGTGCATTGTGCGGCGCAGGCGCAGCGATCCCCAGCAAGCGGAGGACCCCAGTGATGAAGGAAGATGAGCCGCCTCGTCTGGCTGGTGCCCATCTGGATCACCCCCGCCATGTCTGTGCATTCTTTAACAGCGAAGACGAGGAATACCGGGTTCTCCTGCCCTTCATAAAGGACGGCTTCGTCCTCGGTCACAAGGCAGTGCACGTGGTCAGTCCGCATCGGCACGACCGGCACGTCGACAGGCTGGCCACTGCCGGGATCGACACAGCAGACGCGAAGCGCCGCGGACAACTGGACATCCACTTCAGCACCCACGCCTATCTGCACGGCGGCCGGTTCGACCAGGACCGGATGCTACGAACCTTCGAGAAGATTGCCAGCGGCCGCGAGGCGACCTTTCCGGCGAACCGGATTGTCTGTCAGATGGAATGGGCCGCCCATCACCCATCTTGCATCCATGACGTGATCGAGTTCGAGGCGCGCGTGAACCACCTGTGGTGCCGCCACGACGACACGGTCGTGTGCGTCTACGACCTCGCCAAGTTCAGCAGCGAGACTGTGCTGGACGTCATGCGCACGCACCCTTTGATCATCCTCGGCGGGATCATCCAGCGAAACCCCTTCTTCGTGCCGCCCGATGTCTTCGTAGGGGAGCTGCGCGAGCGGAGGCCGTCTCCTCGGACTCGGGCGAGTTGACCGTGGACCTGAGCTCTGTCCTCGCGAAGAACAAGCGGCTTGAGCGCTGTATGGGCGACATGATCGGCCTGATGGCGCTGCCCGCCACCTGGGTGGGACAGGACGAACACCGGATCGCGAGCAGCCTCGTAGCTGCGGTCTTCAACCTCCTGGAGGCGGAGTTTGCATACCTCCGCCTGAACCTTGCCGACTCCGAGCCGCCGCTCGTCGCGAGCCGCCTGTCCCCCTGGGCCGCCACCTTCGTGGGAGCGGAGGGGCTCGACGCTGCCCTGGGTCCCTGGCTGAACGCCGAAGAACCTGGCAGGCCGTTCCGCCTGGGAATTGCGGGCGCAGAGCTCGCAATCCACGCAACCCCGCTCGGGCTGCTCGGGGAATACGGCTCCCTCGTGATCTGCTCGCGGCAAGCAGGCTTTCCGAGCCAAACGGAGGGCCTCCTGCTCAACATCGCAGCCAGCCAGGCGACAATCGGCCTACAGGCAGCTCGGCGTCTCGACGAGCAGAGGCGCCTCGCGGAAGAGTTCGAGCAGCGTGTCGCGGCCCGCACTCGCGAACTGGCCGAGGCGAACGAGGAGTTGCGACGCAGAGAGCTGGACTTCCAGCTTGTTGTGGACAGCATCCCCGTTCCGGTCGCGGTCACCACGCCGACCGGAGCGGTCGAGGGCGTCAATCGGCCGACGATGGCGTATTTCGGCAAATCGTTCGAGGAGCTGAAGGAATGGAAGGCATCGGATCTCGTCCATCCTGAAGACCTTCAGGCGACGATCAGCGCGCAGATAGCGGCGCACCAAGCCGGAAGCATTTACAATGTGCAAAGCCGGCATCGCCGCCATGATGGGATCTATCGGTGGTTCAACGTCCTTGGCGTCCCGCTGCGCGATCCTGCAGGAAACGTCCTGCGATGGTTCCACCTGATCCTCGACATCGATGACCAGAGGAGAGCGGAACAGGCGCTTGCGGCAAGCGAGAGCAGGCTCGCGCAGATTGTCGATGCTATCCCAAGCGTTCTTTGGTCTGCGGAGGTCGACGGGGCGGCCGACTTCTTCAACAAGCACTACCTGAACTATACGGGGCTGACGCTGGACGAGGTACTCGGCGCCGGCTGGGCGGCGAGCGTTCATCCTGACGACCAACCGGGTTTGATCTCCGTCTGGAAGGACCTGCTTGCCTCAGGCCAGCCCGGCGGTGCGGAGGCGAGGGTCAGGCGCTTCGACGGCACCTACCGCTGGTTCCTGTTCCGCGCGAACCCGCTACGGGATGACGCCGGCCGGGTGGTAAAGTGGTTCGGTGTCAACATCGACATCGAAGATCGCAAGCGCGCCGAGGAGGCGCTGCGTACGAGCGAGTGGAAGCTGCGTCAGCTCACCGAGACGATTCCCCAGATGCTCTGGAGCGCAATGCCTGACGGCTCCATCGACTATTGCAATACGCGTCTCCTCGATTTCACCGGGCTCTCGGCGGACGAGGTGATGGGTACTGGGTGGACCAAGATGCTCCACCCCGAGGATGTCGAACAAGCAAAGCAGATCTGGCTCTCGTGCATTGAGACCGGTACACCTTATCAGGTCGAGGTCCGCACCAGGCACGCCGCCGATGGTACCTATCGCTGGCTTCTGACCAACGCGCTTCCCCTGCGCGACGGGTATGGCGGCATCATCAGGTGGTATGGCACGTGCATCGATATTCACGACCGCAAGGTTGCCGAGGCAGCTATCGTCGAGAGCGAGCGCAATCTCGCGGAGATTATCGACACGATCCCAGCCTATGTCTGGTCCGCGGGCCCAGATGGCAGCATCGCGTATATCAGCAGGTACTACCGCGACTACCTAGGCTTGACGCTGGAGGAGGTGGAAGGGCGGAAGTGGCTGCAGGTCGTGCATCCCGACGATCTCCAGGCGCACATCGATTTCCGGAACGCGTGCCTGGCGTCGGGACGCGCCGGCGAGGCGCAAACACGGATCCGCCGCTTCGACGGAACCTACCGCTGGTTCCTGAACCGGGCGAACCCGCTCGAGCGCGGGTCCGCCGCCACGAAGTGGTTCGGCGTCACGATCGACATCGAGGAATTGAAGTGCACCGAGCAGATGCTGCGCGAGAGCGAATGGAATCTGCGGAACCTGACTGAGACGATTCCGCAGATGCTCTGGAGCGCGGACCCGAACGGATCATGCGACTACTGTAATACACGGATGCTGGACTACACCGGCTGCGAAGCTCACGAGATCAAGGGCGAGGGCTGGAGGGGTCTTTTCCACCCGGACGATCGCGAGCGGGCCGCTCGTGCCTGGGAGGCAAGCGCGGCAACGGGCGCGCCCTTCCAGGTCGAAGTTCGAATGATCCATGCGGCAGGCCACTCCTATCGCTGGTGCCTGACTGCGGGCCTCCCGCTGCGCGACGAGCAAGGCCGCATCGTGAAATGGTACGGCGTCTGTGTCGACATGCATGATTGGCGGCGGGCGCAGGAGGAGCTGCGCGAGACGCAGGCCGAACTGGCGCACGCGACCCGCGTCATGACAATGGGCCAGCTGACAGCCTCGATTGCGCACGAGCTGAACCAGCCGCTGGCAGGGATCATGACGAATGCCGGAACCGGGCTGCGCATGCTAGCGGCCGACCCGCCGAACATCACCGGAGCTCAGGAGACCGCGCGTCGCACGATCCGGGATGCGAAACGGGCATCCGAGGTCATTGCGCGGCTGCGAGCCCTGTTCTCTAGGCGCGCGCCGGCCTCGGAGACGGTCAACCTGAATGCCGCGGCACAGGAAGTGGTCACCCTGTCGCTGAACGAATTAAGGAGAAACGGGGTTAACCTGCGCATGCAGCTCGCAGAGGACCTCCCGTGCGTTGTGGGCGATCGGGTGCAGCTTCAGCAGGTTCTTCTGAACCTTCTCCTCAACGGGGCCGAGTCGATGCGCGTTGTGACCGACCGCTCGAGAGACCTGTTGCTCACGACCGAGCACGAGGCCGACGGCCAGGTCACCGTTCGCGTCATGGATTCGGGGGTCGGGTTCGATCCTGCGCACGAACAGAAGCTGTTCAATCCCTTCTTCACGACGAAGAGCAACGGCATGGGTATCGGCCTTGCGGTCAGCCGGACCATCATCGAGAGCCATCACGGGCGGCTATGGGCTGAGCGCAACGCGGGGCCGGGCGCGAGCTTCTGCTTCTCCATTCCCGCGATGGTCCCTGGCCAGACATTCATATCGGTCCAAAGTGCCGTGCCGAGCGCGACGGATGCTATCGGATTCAGATGATGCAGCGACGAGCGATGATCGCGGTGATTGATGATGACGAATCCGTGCGCGAGTCGCTGCCCGATCTGATTTCGTTATTTGGACACAGCGCCGAGACATTCTCCTCCGCTGAGGATTTCCTTGCATCCGATCTCTTGGACAGGGCGGAGTGCCTCGTGCTCGACGTTGCGATGCCGGGAATGTCCGGTATCGAGCTCCAGCGAGAGCTGGTGCATCGAGGCAGGGCGATCCCCGTCGTGTTCATCACGGCGCACGGGGATGAGCAGACCTGCGCCCGCCTGCGACAGCCTGGAACCACGGAGTGTCTGCTGAAGCCGTTCACGGACACGGCGCTGCTCGATGCGCTTGAGACTGTCTTGGTGTCTAAGTGAGCCGATGAAGCTTCGAAGGTCGAGAAGGGAGGTTGTGGGATGCAGTGGCGGAACTCTCCTCAGGCCGGCCTCGCCTCGCGGGCGAATGCCGAGGTCAAGCCGATTGTCTATGTTGTCGACGATGACATCTCCGTTCGCGAGGCGCTGGAAGCCTTGATCGACGAGGCTGGATGGTCGCCGGTCGTCTTCTCCTCGGCCCAGGACTTCCTCTCACACCCGCGACCGAATTCCCCGAGCTGCCTCGTGCTCGACGTCTCCCTGCCCGATATCGATGGCCTCGAGTTGCAGCAACGACTACTTCAGGAAGGAGCGGACATGCCGGTGATCTTCATCACGGGATATGGCGACGTGCCGACCACTGTCCGGGCCATGAAGGCGGGCGCGATCGAGTTTCTCACCAAGCCCTTCGGGGATGAGGCTCTTCTCGGGACGATAGGCGAAGCCCTCGTGCGCAGCAGCGCCACCCTGAGCCAGCGCTCTCAGTTGGAGGCTTTGCAGGAGCGCCATTCCTCCCTCAGCACGCGGGAGCGGGAGGTGATGTCGCTCATCGTGACCGGGCTCTTGAACAAGCAAGTCGGGGGTGAGCTTGGAATTAGCGAAATCACCGTCAAGGCTCATCGCGGCAGGGTCATGCAGAAGATGGGCGCGACGTCTTTCGCCGATCTCGTCAACATGGCCGCGCAGCTCGGGATCATCAGCCGAAATCGATACTTAGGTATCGTCGACACCTTCGTGTCATAGGTCTGCGTCACGCCTTCTGTCATCTATGGTCGGCCGAATGGAACCGGACTCCCGGTCGAGCGGAGGCAGAGATGGCGGGCACTCAGCTTATTCAACTACATCGCCGCTCCCCTGAATTCTGGCGAGTTGTCTTCGACAGTCCGCCTCTGAACATCTTTGGTCCGGACAGCATGCCGCAACTCGGGGCGATTGTCCGGGAGCTGGAGACCGACCCTAACGTAAGGGTTGTCGTCTTCGAAAGTGCGGTTCCGGGCTTCTTCATCACGCACTATGACTTCCTTGCTCCTCCCGAAAAGACGCTGAGCCTTCCTCCCGGGCCAACCGGGTTGCAGCAGCTTCCGGATATGCTGGTTCGGATCAGCAGGGCCCCGGTGGTCTCGATCGCCAAGATCCGCGGCCGTGCGACAGGCGTCGGCAGCGAACTCGCTCTCGCCAGCGATATGCGCTTCGCGAGCCGCGAGAAGGCGATTCTCTCGCAATGGGAGGTCGGCGCAGGGCTTGTTCCAGGCGGCGGGCCAATGGCGCGGCTGCCGCGCTTGATCGGGCGAGGCCGGGCGCTGGAGGTTCTACTCGGCGCCGACGACGTCGATGGCGACCTCGCCGAACGCTACGGCTACGTGAACAGGAGCTTTCCGGATGCGGAGCTCGACGTTTTCGTCGATGCGCTCGCCGCCCGGATCGCGACCTTCGATCGACAGGCGATTGCCGAAACGAAGCGGCTGGTCGATGCCGCCAGCCTCCCTCCCGATGCCGACATCGCCCCCGAATGGGACGCGTTCCTTGGGTCCCTGAACCGCCCCGCGGCCCAGACGCGGATCCAGGCACTGATGGAGCTCGGGTTCCACAAGCCGGGCGAGGTCGAGACCAGGCTCGGCCACTACGTCGGCCAGATCGGGCTCGGACCTTACACGGCGTGATCGGCAGGCAAAGAGGAGGCCGCGATGGACAGAAAGGTCGCCGTTATCACCGGAGCGTCTCAAGGCATTGGCGCTGCGCTCGTCACAGCCTATCGCGAGCGCGGCTACAGAGTCGTCGCCACCGCGCGCACGATCAGGCCCAGTGACCATGATGATGTCTTGGCAGTACCCGGTGATATCTCTCTTCGCGAGACCGCCGAGCGTGTGGTGTCGGAGGCTGTGGCGCGGTTCGGGCGCGTGGATTCGTTGATCAACAACGCGGGCATCTTCCTCGCGAAGCCGTTCACGGACTACACGGAAACCGAATACCGGAACATCATCGCCGTCAACACGTCGGGGTTCTTCTACATCACGCAGCAGGCGCTCGCAGACATGGAGAAGCGCCTGAGCGGCCATGTGGTCCAAATCACGACAACCCTGGCCGACCGGGCGAACTCCGCAGTTCCCTCGGCCCTGGCTTCCCTGACCAAGGGCGGGCTGAACGCCGCCACTCGCGCGCTCGCGATCGAGTACGCCCGGCGCGGGATCCGCGTAAATGCCGTCTCTCCCGGCATCATCAAGACGCCGATGCACGCAACCGAGACGCACGCCTCGCTGGACCGGATGCATCCGATCGGGCGCATGGGCGACATCACAGACATCGTGCAGGCTGTCCTCTACCTGGAGTCAGCCCCGTTCGTGACGGGCGAGATCCTGCACGTCGATGGCGGCCAGAGTGCCGGGCACTGATTGCGATCGAGGGCGGCCGCCATGGCGCGAGCTTATGAGGTTGAAGAACACCTCAACGATGTCGTGATCGTCGGAGCCGGGGGGGGCGGGCATGCGCGCTGCTCTCGGCATGGCGGCTGCGGGTCTGCGGACGGCGTGTATCACCAAAGTGGCTCCCACACGCAGCCACACCGTCGCCGCCCAAGGCGGAATGGCGGCATCGCTCGGCAACATGGGCGATGGCGACGACTGGAGCTACCACATGTACGACACCGTGAAGGGGTCGGACTGGCTCGGCGACCAGGATGCGATCGAGTTTATGTGCAGGGAGGCGCCGGCTGCCGTGCTCGAGCTTGAGCATTACGGCGTGCCCTTCTCGCGCACGGCTGACGGGCTGATATACCAGCGCCCGTTCGGCGGCCAGACTCTCGAATACGGCAGGCGGCTCGCCCAGCGTACATGTGCGGCAGCGGATCGCACGGGCCATGCGGTCCTTCACACGCTCTACCAACGGTGCCTGGAGCATCGCACCGAGTTCTTCGTGGAATACGTCGCACTCGACCTCTTGATGGACGAGGAGGGCGTCTGCCGTGGCGTGATCGCTTGGGATCTCAAGACCGGGATGCTGCACCGCTTTCGTGGACACCGGACCGTGCTCGCCACCGGTGGCTACGGACGGGCCTACTTCTCCTGCACCGCGGCCCACACCTGCACAGGAGATGGCAACGCCATGGCGCCGCGGGCGGGATTGCCGCTCGAAGACATGGAGTTCACGCAGTTCCACCCCACCGGCATCTACGGCTCCGGCTGCCTGATTACCGAGGGTGCGCGAGGGAAAGGAGGCTTCCTGACCAATTCAGAGGGCGAGCGCTTCATGGAGCGCTATGCTCCCACAGCCAAGGATCTCGCCGGGCGCGACGTCGTCTGCCGCGCAATGACCCTGGAGATCAACGAGGGTCGGGGTTGCGGCCCGCAGAAGGACCACATCCACCTCCACCTTGAGCATCTCGGCTCATCCCTGCTCCACGAGCGGTTCCCCGGGATTATCGAGACCGCCCGGATCTTCGGCGGAGTCGATGTCACCCGCGAACCCATCCCCGTCCTACCGACGGTGCATTACAACATGGGCGGGATCCCGACGAACCTGCATGGCGAGGTTGTCACTCTGCGCGACGGAGATCCCGAGTTCGTGGTTCCTGGCCTGATGGCCATCGGGGAGGCAGCTTGCGTGTCGGTGCATGGTGCCAATCGGCTTGGCTCCAACTCCCTGCTCGACATCATCGTTTTCGGTCGCGCAGCAGCCTCTCGGGCTGCCGCGGCGGTCAAGCCCGGCGAACGCCACGCCCTCGTCCCGGAGACGGCGACCGAACGCGCCCTTGAGCGTCTCGACCGCCTCAGACATTCCTCTGGGTGCGTGGACGTCGGCGCGATCCGACTTGCAATGCAGCGCGCGATGCAGCGTCACTGCGCGGTGTTCCGGGATGGACCTCTGCTCCTGCAAGGAGCGGCGAAGCTCCGCGAGATCTACGAAACGCTTCGCTCGGACCTGCGGCTGACGGATCGCTCGTTGCTCTTCAACACCGAACTAGTCGAGGCTCTCGAGCTCGACAATATGATGGCGCAGTCGGTCGTCAGCTTGGACTCGGCTCTGGCGAGGACGGAAAGCCGCGGCTCTCACGCTCGAGAGGATCATCCCCACAGGGACGATCAGAGTTAGCTGAACCACAGTTATTGCTGGTTGGACAAGGGCGGCACGACGCGGCTCGCGTATCGGCCAGTTCATCTCCATACATTATCTGCTGATACGCGCACGATCCCGCCAGGAGAACTCGTATAATGAATAATATATGCTCATATAATTTGCGAGTTACAGGCCATATACCATGGTATCATCAGCAAAATAGTGTAATTGATCCGTAGTTCGGGACAATCTACAGCGGCATATCTGCGAATTAACTGCATAGGAGCACGATGAAGATTCTGATGGTGCTCACCTCACACGACCTTCTGGGAGAGACAGGGCGGAAGACCGGCTTCTGGCTGGAGGAGTTCGGGGCGCCGTTCGACGCGACCTCTCAGGTCTTCGTTTCCGGCGCGTGGCGGGACAAGATCGCTGCTGGCTTCACGAATTCGGGGTCGCGGTCCGGCGACAAGCTGCTGACCCTGATCGAGTTCAGCATACTGGCCGCCCAGCTCGGGATGCACTGGGTCAGTCTCGGGATGCTGCCCGGAAACAATCGCTCGGACAAGTCGGAGGAGGACCTCAACCGCCTCGGCTTCTTCCTCGGCTCGGCGGCGCAATCGAACACGGATCAGGGCCCTGATTTCGCTCCACCCGCATCCGATCTTCTCACGGCCGAGGCGCTCGGCGAGCGGGTGGCTACGGTGACGCAGCAGTTCATCCGCGGCCGGCTCGCGACGGAACTGGCAGGGGCGCTCACGGTGGAGCCCGCCCTGTCATCAGCCACAGTGGCCGGAGCGGAAGCGGCGGGTTAGCTGGAACCTTGGTGGTTCGCTCGACGTCTGCCCGACGAGGGCGCGTATCGAGCTGCGACAATCGAGCGAACGGAGGATTCGGGGTGGCACAGGAATGCGCGCTTTTGGCCGGCGGCTGCTTCTGGAGGATGCAGGACCTGATCCGCCGCCGCGACGGCGTCCTTTCTACGCGCGTCGGCTATACTGGCGGCGACGTCCCGAACGCGACATACCGGAACCACGGCACGCATGCGGAAGCCATCGGGATCATCTTCGATCCCGCGCGGGTCACATATCGCGACCTGCTGGAATTTTTCTTCCAGATCCACGATCCGACGACACTGAACCGCCAGGGCGGGGACCACGGCCTGAGCTACCGCTCCGCGATCTACTACGACAGCCCGGAGCAGAAGCGGATTGCCGAGGACACCATCGCGGACGTGGAGGCTTCCGGCCTGTGGCCCGGCAAGGTTGTGACCGAGGTCGCGCCCGCTGGCCCCTTCTGGGAGGCCGAGCCCGAGCACCAGGATTTCCTGGAACGTTATCCCAACGGGTACACCTGCCACTTCCCGCGCCCGAACTGGGTCCTCCCGAAGCGGAATGCAGCGGCGCAGGCCGAGCTTAGGTCGCCTCCCCAGCCGGCATGATCCCCCGCCTCGCCTGCCATAGCGGGCGCCTGATGCACACATCGTGAAGCCCAGCCGTGTCCGGGCCGGGTCTCAGAGAGTCAGGCCCGGGTCGAAGGAGGGCAACGATAACAAAGGCTGGCTGCATGCATCCTGTTCGGGATCGTTCTCGAAACGCCCGCAGCTTTCGCACAATGCTCCGACCCGAGGGCCGGCTCCTACTGCCGGCCGCCCCTGAAAATCGCTGCCAGCGCCTGCGTGCAACGTCGCACTGCGGGATACGAGGATCGCGGCCGCTATCGCGAGTTCCGCCGCGAAAGCGAGGGGGCAGGCCCTGATGTACGACGCTACGTTGATTAGGCGGCTGCAGCGCTCCAGCACGTTTCAAGCGTCTGCTTCACCAAAATCACCGTCCGAGACCAGACAGCCCGCTTCCGGCCAGCTCAGGTCATCCGAGACGGCCTGACGGCGCGATCACACATGTCCGGTTATGAAGCTGAAGCGGACCTCGCCGTTCGGATAATCGTACGCCCGCTATCCACCCCATGCCGTCGTTCCTGCTTCGCGCGATGGACCATCGCGAGCGTCATCGCCCCGCCCGTCGAGGTGCCGAGGAACGCCATGTTCTTCGGGTCAGCCATCGTGACAGCCGCCTTCCAGACCGCCATCGCGTCGTCCATCGCGGCGGGATACGGGAAGTCAGGTGGCATCCGATAGTCCACGGAGATGACCTTAGAGCCACCGAACCCCGCGATCATCAGGGCTTCCGGCAACGCCGCTTCACCCGGCGCGAAGACGTACCCGCCGCCGTGCACGTGAAGGAGCAGCCGATTCTTGTTCGCCTCTGGCACCGACGTCGGTGTGACGATGTAGGCCTTGACCCCGCCGATCACGGCCGGCTGGACGGTGACCGCCATCTTCTCCTGCATCGCCGGAAGCGCCGCCCGAATTAGGGCGGCCCGCCGTTCGATCAACTCCTTCCACTCAGCCGCGCTCTTAGGGTCAGCGTTGAAGTGCGGTGGGAAAGGAGCGGCGATCAGCGCCTGCGCGGCCGGGCTGACGCCTGCGACCGGGACCGGGATGGTCTCGCTCGGGCGCTGACGTGCACCCGGCTTGCTGTTCGCGGTCGCCTGCTGGATGGCGAACAGCTCGCTTGCAGCCGTCCCTTCGGGCGCGACCGGCATCGCGGGTGCGGCTTGCTGGGCCAGCGCGGCCGTGATTGCAGCCGATGTTAACAGCGTGACGACACAGATGCGCAGAAGTGACGACATTTTCCCTCCCGATTATTGTTCTTGCCATTCGTGAACGGGGCGATGCGGATGCATCGTCGACCCATGATCTCTTTGTCGACAGCGCCAATTGTAGGTTATAGTACCAGAAAGGATCTCCGCCATAGCCGGACAACCGATTTTAAGACCGCTCGGAGCTTCGTGCAACCGTCGGACTGCCTTGAAACGGACATTTCGATCTTCTCCAACAGTTCGCAAGCCGCCCCTCGAACCGCCAAGCTGGTTGAGTTCAAACCGTAAGGCTTGCAAAATCGAGCTGGGCCGTTCTACTCGCCGCGCCGGTGGTCCTGCGAGGCAGCGGCCCACTCGGCTCCCGAGGCTTCATCTATGACACCCGTCGCGCTCTTCGAGTTCGTGCTCCTGACGATGGTCGCGGTCCTCTGCTTGCAGGTGGCGGCCCGGCGCACAGGCCTGCCGCCCGCCGCGGCGCTGATCGTCGGCGGCATCGTGCTCGCCTTCGTGCCGGGTGTCCCAGTCGTCAGTCTCGACCCCGACCTCGTGCTCGTGCTGTTCCTGCCCCCGCTCCTCATGGACGGCGCCTACTTCACCGCCTGGCCCGACTTCCGCCGCGAGCTGGCTGGCATCCTGTCTCTAGCGGTCGGCGCAGTCGCCTTCACGACGCTCTCCGTTGGCCTCGCGGTCCACTGGCTCGCGCCCGGGCTGCCCTGGGCGGCCTGCTTCGCCCTCGGGGCGGTGGTCTCGCCGCCCGATGCCGTCGCTGCCAAGGCCGTGCTCGAGCACGTCTCGCTGCCGCGCCGATTGATGGTGCTGCTCGAGGGCGAAAGCCTGCTCAATGACGCCGCAGGCCTCGTGCTATTCCGCTTCGCCGTGGCCGCCGCGCTCACCGGGGCCTTCAGCCTCCCTGACGCCGCGCTGAACTTCGGCTTCCTCGCCCTCGGCGGCCTCGCCGTCGGCGCCGCGGCCGGCTTCGCCTGGGTCGTACTCCTCGGATTGCTGCGGGACGACTATCTCATCATCTCGGCCGCCATCCTGCTGTCGTGGGTGGCCTACCTCAGCGGCGAGGCGGTGCACGTCTCGGGCGTCATCGCGACCGTGACGGCTGGCCTGATCCTCGGCTGGCAGCAGCACCGGATCTTCTCGGCTGGTGTGCGGCTGCGCGCGACGGCGTTCTGGAAGGTGATGGTGTTCCTGATGGAGGCCTTCGTCTTCATCCTGATCGGCCTGTCGCTGCGCGGTGTCGTAGAGCGCCTCGACGGGGCGGACGAGGCGATCCGGACGCTTGGCCTGCCCGTTCTGGGTGTCGTGGCCGCCGTCGTGCTGTCCCGGTTCGCCTGGGTCTTCGTCGCCGACGTCCTGCGGGTCGGGATGCACCGCGTGCTCGGTCGACCCGGTCGCCCGGCCTCGCCGGCGGCCTCGCTGGTGCTGGGCTGGGCCGGGATGCGGGGCGTGGTGACGCTCGCGATCGCCCTGTCCGTGCCTGAGGCGATGCCCGGGCGAGACCTCATCCTGGCAGCGGCCTTCGCGGTCATCCTGGTGACCGTCCTGCTCCAGGGCACGACGATCGGGCTGCTGATCCGGGTGCTCGGCCTCGGCTCGGTCACGGATGATGACGTGGCCCACCTGACGCGGGCGCAGGCGCGGTCTCATGTCGCGCAAGCACAGCTCGTTGCGGTTGAGGCTCTGGCGCGCGATGGGGACGGTGCCCTGCGTCACCCGCGGCTGCTGGAGCAGTACGCCCATCGCGCGGCCGCAGCGGAGCGGTTCAGCCTGGCTCCGGGTGACCACGCGTCGGACCGGAGCGAGCACTACCGGGTTCTCTCGGCGGCGATCGCGGCAGGTCGCCGCGAGGTGCTGCGCCTCCACCGCGCCGGTCGGATCCACGACGAGACGCTGCACGCCCTGGAGCACGACCTCGACCTCCAGGAGGTGACGGTCGCGACGGCCAGCGGCTGACCGGACGCGACTGGGACTAGGCTGCCGCGGAACGCTTCACAACGGAGGAGGGCGGGTCCGGTAGAATGGCTCGGAGCCACCTCTTGCCGCTCGGCCCGGCACTCTCAATGAAGCCTGGGCAGCGCCAAGGCAAATGGCACGCGCATCACCTCCTCGTCCTGTTCGTCGCCGACGCAGAGAACCATCCGGCGAAATCGTCGATGCCGTATGCGCTACTCATCAGCATCCGAGCAACGGCGAGCGCACGATCTTCCGCCTCTGCAAGATCCGATATCTCCCAACCACAGCAGTCGAGAAGAAGTTCGTCTGGCGATCTGCAGTGGAAGAACAACCGGGACGCTAAGGCAGAGCCTGAGATCGAGCAGTTCGCCCCGGCAGGGTGAACTGTACCCTCCGAACACTCGGCAGTCCCGTGATCAAGATCACAAAATAAGATCGCGAAGCGTCCGCCGAGCGTAGCGAGGCCGATCAAATGACCCCAGAGAGATTGATCCGCCACCTACGCGTTACGCGATGCAAGCGGCTGATCTTCCACTTGCTGTGCTCCGCTCCGCTTCGCACAGGCTCGCTTCGCTCGCTGTTTCGCCTGGACGAGGAGGTGACATGATGGTGGCAGATTCATCATCAGTGTCGTTTTCTTGCTTTTCATGGGTCTGGCCAATTCGTTTCGCGACGATCTTCATAAGCCTGTTTTCACCTGTGGTGATCGTGCAATCTCGATTTGGTTGGCGCCATGTCAATGTCCTAAGACCAGCGACAATTCATAAATCCCCATAAATACAACAAACCATTCGATTCCGGTCTCAATATCTAGGGGGGAGAGGCAGCCGCAGATCCAAGGTTGCATATTACGTCGTCGACATGTTCAGTTAAATATAATCTAGATGTTGTTTGATTATGACTTAATAGATTTATTAGCGGTCGGATCAGAGAGGTGTGATGTCGAAATTACATACCAAGGCTGGTACGCTTCATATCACAAAGCGCAAGCGAGCGCGCTCACAACGACTCGTTACCTTTCGCGATCTGCACTCGACGAAGCGCAAGGGTGGCACTGCTCAGGCGCAGGTCGGCCATGGCGGAGGGGTAACGCATTCCGGCGACCACAGTCCTAAACTGCCGCAGCAAAATTTGAGCAGCGAAATCGTTATAAATCATGTTCTCACATGAGTATAGCCATCGTGAATGCATCAAAGAAAAGAATGTGAAGTTGCAAATTGGCTCTGTTATTTGCCCAACCGACGGCGCGCTGGATGGCAGCTATCCCCGTCAAACAGCCTTGTATGACCCGAACTCAGGGACCGCCGGCCAGGGCTCCTTCGACAACCATGATGAGTGCTTCGAGGTCGATCCGGCCGTTGATCACAACGAACTCTTCGTCTCGGATCTCTATCTGTGGGCCGTCCTCGCCCGCCTCAGCTTGACGGCGAAGTTCGGCTACGATCGCCTCGCGGATTGTGTTCTGGATGTTCATTGTGATCGCTGCTCCATGACGAACAAAGCTTACAAGCTCCTCCGCCTCCGATAGTTTCGGTGCTAACCCACATCCTGGTGATCGCCGGCACGGTTGGCCAGCCCTCCGCGCCTAGCTCCTCGGGGGCACCGACACGTCGCGGCGGGCGCCGATATATTTGCCCCCGAGTTGCCGGCAGTGGCGGCGCTTGTCGACGCCAGGCAGGTGATGAGGCGCGAGCCCGGAAAGTGCTCCGCGGCCCAGCGATGCTTCTGCGGCTGCGCCCAGGTCCCGCGCGGGCACCCGGTGAGGATCACCGGCTCCAGGGGCCGAACGGCCTCGAATAGCGCCGTCGCGTTCGGCAACAGCGGGAGCTGCCCGTAGAAGTCCGGGACGCGTGCGAGGGCGGCCCAGAACCGCGCAGGACCGTGGGGCCGGTGGTACTCGCGCGGCGGGCAGCCGAGCACGCGGGTCGCGCCCGCGTCGAAATCTGCCAGCACGCCGTCGCGGTCGAGGTAAAGCTGCATCACCTCGCCAACACGCCCGCCGCGCGGCGGGATCCGCCATAGCGGGGG
Organism: Pseudomonadota bacterium; assembly: GCA_023386115.1. Taxonomy (GTDB): domain Bacteria; phylum Pseudomonadota; class Alphaproteobacteria; order Rhizobiales; family Beijerinckiaceae; genus Methylobacterium. The sequence continues at coordinate 8,787 of JAEWKL010000790.1, read as the reverse complement.
GACGTTACCCATGTCCGCCGCGAGGGCCCGAGGCATCCCTTCCGAGCAAATCCTTCCTGGTTCCTTGATGAGGTCCTGGCCCGATCCCGAGCTCTCCATGGTCCCTCTGCCGGGCGTGACCCTGCACGTCGCCGCGGCCGGGCCGGCGGACGGGCCGCTGACGATCCTGCTGCACGGTTTTCCCGAAGCGTGGTTCGCCTGGCGGCGCCAGTTCGGCCCCCTTGCCGCCGCGGGCCTCCGGGTGCTGGCGCCCGATCTGCGCGGCTACAACCGCAGCGCCAAGCCGCGGGAGATCGCCGCCTACCACCTCGACCGCGTCGCCGACGACGTGCTGGCCCTGGCCGACCGGCACGGCGCCGAGCGGGTGCGGCTCGTCGGGCATAACTGGGGCGGGATCGTCGGCTGGTGGCTTGCCGCACGCTCCCCCGAGCGGATCGACCGGCTCGCGATCCTGAACGCACCGCATCCCGACGTGCTCGCGACCTATGCGCGCCGCCACCCGGTCCAGGCCCTGCGCGTCGTCTACTTTGCCCTGTTCCAGGTGCCGGTCCTGCCCGAGGCGGCCCTGCGCGCCGCGGACTTCCACGCCCTGCGCCAGGCCCTGAACCTGACGAGCCGGCCGGGCACCTTCACGGACGAGGACATCGCACGCTACCGCGAGTCCTGGGCCCAGCCCGGCGCCCTCGAAGGCATGCTCAACTGGTACCGGGCGATGCGGCTGAAGGACCGTCGCGAGCTTGAGCCGATCCCGGTTCCGACCCTGATCCTGTGGGGTCACAAGGATCCGGCGCTCAGCCCCCACCTCGCTACCGCCTGCCTGGAGCTGTGCGAGCAGGGCCGAATCGCGTGGCTGCCCGAGGCCACGCACTGGCTGCACCACGAGGAGCCGGACAGGGTGGCGGCGGAGCTGACCGCCTTCCTGACCGGATGAGGCCGGGACGGCGCGAGGTCCTGGCGGCGTCCGTGCTCGTCCTCGCGCGAGGGGTGTCGGCGCGCGCAGCCGACGAGAGGCCCGAGACGGAGAGGTTTATGACGCACGCGGTCCTGCTCGGCGATTCCGTCTTCGACAACGGCGCCTACGTGCGCGGCAGCCCCGATGTGGTGCGCCAGTTGCGCGCCCTCCTGCCCGGCGGGCGTGCGACGCTGCTCGCGGTCGACGGGGCGGTGCTAGTGGACGTACCGCGCCAGCTCGCTGGCCTGCCGGAGGATGCGACCCACCTCGTGGTCAGCGCTGGCGGTAACGACGCCCTAAGGGCGTCAGGCGTGCTCGAGGGGCCGGCGCGCTCAATGCCGGAGGCGCTCGATCGGCTCGCCGCCGCGCAAGATCATTTCCGGGCGGAGTACCGCGCGATGCTGGACGCCGTGCTGGCGTGCGGGCACCCGACGGCCATCTGCACCATCTACGACCCGCGCTATCCCGATCCGGTCCGTCGACGCCTGGCCGCGACGGCCCTGGCGATCCTCAACGATGTCGTGACGCGCGAGGCGGCCGCGCGGAGCCTCACGCTCCTCGACCTGCGGGTGCTGTGCGGCGAGGATGCGGACTTCGCCAACCCGATCGAGCCGTCGGTTCAGGGCGGTGAGAAGATCACGGCCGCAATCGCGGCGTTCCTGCGCGAGGAGCATCGGCAGGCACGCAGTATCATCTTCGCGAGACCTTAGGGCGCCTTTGATGGAACGCTACCTGATCCAGATCCTCCTGCCTCTGTCCGACAATCAGGGGCGGCCCTTTGCCAAGACAGAGTACGTCCGCGTGCGCGAGAAGCTGACGCGTCAGTTTGGCGGCCTGACAGCTTTCACGCGCAGCCCTGCCGAAGGCTTTTGGCAGGAAGGAAGCGGCAGATCCCACGACGACATCGTGGTGTTCGAGGTGATGGCGGAGGTCCTCGATCCGGTCTGGTGGGCCAAGTACCGGCAGGAGCTAGAGGCGAGCTTCCAGCAGGACAGCGTGGTGGTGCGGGCGCAGCCCATCCAGTTCCTGTGAGCTGAGCGCAGGTGGTGTGTCCCACTCGGGTTAGATGAGGGTCGCGTGGGGCCGGTGCGAGGCCGGCACTTGTCCGGCATTGAGCCACATTCTGTGTATTACGCGGCCGTATCTCTTCAGTAGGTCCAAATGACGCACGCGAGTAAATGGTTAGTCCCGTCATGCACTGCCCACGTTTTCGGCCACCGCCAAAGGCAAGCCTAAGCTTCTTTGCGGCGTCGCGGGGTATCCCTAAATTTCAGGAACAGAATCACCCCGCTGAGTCCCAAGTTCAGCACGTTAAAAATGACAATGGGCCAGCTGCTGATCACCAAACCGTACCCGAGCCATAAGACGAACGCGACTGAGATGATGACGTACATTCGCGTCGAGATCGCCCTCGTCTCACCGTCACGCCATGCCTTCACAACCTGAGGGACGAAGCTCCCCGTCGTGCATAGGCCCGCGACTATGCCGAGCAGGCCTATCGCCCAATCCCACGTCATCTTGCGCTCCGTTCCGCGCAGAACCGGCCTTTCGGGTCTGGACAAAGTCCCAGTGCCTGAAGCTTGAAGATCAGTATGGCGCCGCCGAGCAGGAGGTTGAGCAGGTTGAACACAATGAGGGGAACGCTTCCGAGCGCGGCCCCGTAAGCGAGCCACAGCACGAAGCCGGCCATCCGCAGGACGTACATCTTCAGCGAGATCGCGATGCAATCCCGCTCTCGCCAGATCTTCACGACCTGCGGAACAAACGCGTAGGTGGATACGCACCCCGCAACAAAACCGAGCATCAGTGGAAAGTGGATCAACAGCGACTCTCGCGCTATGGAGCATGTTGTCGAACGGCTTAGGCTTGACAAGGTTCCGTTCCGCCCGAACAATCACGCGGATGACGTTCGGTTTTCACGTGTGACCCGCGCCTACGCTGCATAGCTCTGCTTGGGGCCCACTGTGCGGCATTAAATGATCTGCCCCCCATAAAACCGGTTCATTAGCTAGTTTTGTTGATTAGGTCCTGTCGATAGCCCTCGAGTGCGACGCGTGGTAGCCGATCCGGGCCTTTCGTCTCCCGCCTCCTACCCCTGGCTGAACCCGGAAGCAGCAATGCGGGTTCCTGATGCGTCGCAGAGCGCTGCGCGTCTCCTCACGCGTCCGAGCTCTGGGCCTAAGCGGCGCGCCGGTGTGGAGGCCATATGTCTGCTCGTGATCATGCCTGGTGGCAGAGGGGAGTTATCTACCAGATCTACCCTCGCTCCTTTCAGGACTCGAATGGCGACGGCGTCGGTGATCTGCCTGGCATCACGGCGCGGCTCGACTACCTGGCGGCGCTCGGCGTCGACTCGATCTGGATCTCGCCGATCTATCCCTCGCCGATGGCGGATTTCGGCTACGACGTCTCGGATTATTGTGACATTGACCCACTCTTTGGCACGCTCGCCGACTTTGATCGGCTGATCGCTGCCGCCCACACCCGCGACCTAAGCGTCATTCTGGATTTCGTGCCTAACCACAGCTCCGACCGGCACCCGTGGTTCATCGAGAGCCGGTCTTCGCGCCACAATCCGAAGCGGGACTGGTACGTCTGGCGCGACCCGAAGCCGGACGGCTCTCCGCCCAGCAACTGGCTGAGCGAGTTCGGCGGCCCGGCATGGACCTTTGACGCAACGACGGGGTAGTACTACTACCATGCCTACTTGAAGGAGCAGCCCGACCTGAACTGGCGCCACCCGGAGGTGCGCCGCGCGATGCTGGACGTGCTGCGCTTCTGGTTCGACCGGGGTGTCGACGGCTTTCGGGTCGATGCCATCCATCACCTGATCGAGGACGAGTGGCTGCGGGACAACCCGCCCAATCCGGAGTGGCGGCCCGGATCGTCTCCGGCTCGCGCAGTCATCCGCGTCCACACCATGGACCAGCCGGAGGTCCACGATGCGATCACGGCGATGCGCCGGATCGCCGACGGCTATCCGGATCGCGTGATGATCGGCGAGGCCTACCTGCCGATAGAACGGCTGATGGCCTACTACGGCCGCGATCTGTCTGGCTTCCAGCTGCCATTCAACTTCCACCTGCTCTCGACAGCCTGGACCCCGCAGGCGATCGCCGAACTCGTTGAAACCTACGAGGCCGCCCTGCCGCCGGGAGGCTGGCCGAACTGGGTGCTCGGCAACCACGACCGCTCCCGTCTTGTCAGCCGGCTCGGCGCCGCGCAGGCGCGCGTGGCCGCAATGCTTCTGCTCACGTTGCGTGGCACGCCCACGATCTACCAGGGCGAGGAGATCGGGATGCGGGACGTGCCGATCCCGCTCGAGCGCGTACAAGATCCGTGGGAGAGGAACGTACCGGACCTCGGCCTAGGACGGGATCCCGTGCGAACGCCTCTGCGGTGGGAGGCGGGTCCCGGGGCGGGCTTCACTGCCGGAGACCCATGGCTGCCAGTCGGGGACGAGGACACCGACCTAACCGTAGCGGCGCAGTCGCGCGATCCGAGGTCGCTCTTTGCGCTGTATCAGGCGCTCCTGAGACTCAGGAGGTGCGAGCAGGCGTTGTCGGTCGGCAGCATCTCGGCCGTCTCGGCACGCGGAGACATCCTGACGTTCGAACGGGAATGGGGTGGTCGGAAGCTTGCCGTCGCGCTGAACTTCGGAGGGGCAACCGAGACTGTGATATTGCCGCGACCAAGCCGCACCCTTCTCACGTCGCTGGCCGATATCGACGTTGCAACTAGTGAAAATGAACTACGCTTGCGCCCGCACGAGGCCATCATAGTCGCATACGCGTGAGACCAGCCACATCCTGCTCAGCCGCGATAGCATGTGGATCAGCACCAAAGGGCTCATCCATTTGGATTTAAACTTGTATACTTGCCTTAGAAGCACAATATCAACTTCCAGAAGGGTTTCAATCGGCGCCGATTGGGACCTCCTCCTAACGGCAGCTTCTAGTAAAGCTCCAAGAGCTTGATCCTGATCCAGACGGGGTGCCACTCCGGTGTCGATCCACAGCCAGCTCAGCTAGGCTAGATGAAGTTGATGTCGCGTCCGTGAGGAGATCAGACCCTGAGCTGAAGTTGATACGGACCTGGCCGCACCCATCAGGCTCGCGATGGGCGCACACCGACCCGGTCCCTAATGCGCTCGAACCGAGCACGGCTCAGGATGCGCCGGCTCACCAGCTCGTCGAGCGACTGGTACGGACGGTCCCGGATGATGGCTCGGCCGATGGCTCCGCCCCCGGGCAGCATGTTCAGCTCTGTCTGCGAGACCGTGTTCAGGTCCGCAAGGTCCACGAGACCGGCACGGTGCTGCGCAGCCGCATCAGACGAAACTGTGACCCTGGTCGGGAAGGAGCTCACCGGGTCAGACCCGACCACAGAGGCCGAAGGCACATCCGTCTCCGGTCCCGCCGGTATGCCGACGCGCACACGAGCCTCTCCGGTCAGCGTCACAGCTCCCGTGTAAACCAGACCCACCGGTGCAGGGGCGGCGTCTCCCGGCCGCACAGTCGTCCGCTGCAATGGAGAGGCGGGCATCGCCACGGCAGCGGACCTTGGCTTCGCGTTGCGCAGGACCGGCATCGCTCCGCCGGCTCCGGCAACGACGTCAACGAGCAACGCAAACAGGCCCAGGATGAAGATCAGGCGCACTATGACGCGCGCCTCGCAATCACTGAAAATGAGCAATACCCCCTGAAACGGTGCGGTCACAATGGGCTATGGGCGATTATTTCACTGGCATAAATTATTTCAGCACGGCTGTCACGGTATGCTTCAAGGGACTCTCGGAGCGCTCGCCCCGCAACTTGATGGGAACACTGCCGCCGCTCCTGCTGTTGATCATAGCTGTCGGCGAGGTCTGCACCAGGCCTCAGCCGTAACCCGGAGGATGGAGACATGGCTGGAGGATCTCAGGCTAGCAATACGGCACGTGGCAACAAGCAGGGAGGCCTCTATGAGCAAGCGGCAAGCGCCGCTCGCAACCTCGCCGATCAAGCGTCCGATCACTGGGACGATGTGAGCGAGCAGGGCTCCCGCTATCTGCGGCGTGGTCAGAACGTTGTCAGTGACGTGGATGCAACCACGCTCACAGGCTGGTTCGTGGCTGGAGCAATCGGGTTTGGCCTCGCTTGGCTGATTTTCGGCCAGCGTTCGGTATCGGGGGATTACGTAGCTCGCCGAATGAGCGCGAGCAGTGAGCGATATCGCTGAATGAGAGATCGGTGTGGAGGCTTGGCTCACTGGACTGACCTCCTCACCGCCTCAATAGGTTTACGATTGTTTTGGGGTGACACAGAACAGCGGCACTATACTCGTAAGTTACCTTAGGAGGCTGTTGCAAACGCGACAAGCTCAAACTTGCCTGTTGTTAATCATGCTGGCGGAGCTTGCAGCCTCCCTCCGGAGCTGGCCTATGACCCTTCATGCCATCGCCTTGTGTTCTGGATGTTCATTGTGGTCGATGCTCCATGACAAGCAAAGCTTACAAGCTCCCCCGTCTCCGATAGTTTCGCTGCCAACCCACATCCTGGTGATCGCAGGCAAAGGTTGGCCACCCCTCCGCGCCTTGTTCTTCGGGAGAGGCACCGACATGTGTCGGCCGCCGCCGGCACATCGGCCCCGGAGTTGCCGGGACTCGGTGCCCAGATCGTGTGCGAGTCGCGGCCGCGCTGGCCCGGTCGAGATGCAGCACCAAGTCTCCAGCCGTCCTCTCGCATTCGCTGCATGCACTCGCCGCCGCTCAGAGCGCCACCTCCGCCCCGCCGCTCCCGCTGTTGATCCTTATTAGATCTGCTGAGTTGCGAGTGAGGCGCCGGCTCGAGACGTGCTATGATCCGACTTGTCGTCCTCACCATCGTCATGCTCGCGGCGGCTTCGCTGTCGGCTCGGAGCCAGCCAAATCAACTCCTCACGACCGAGAAGGCCGAGGTCGTCGTCGAGACGGTGGCACGCGGCCTCGATCATCCCTGGGGCCTCGCATTCCTGCCGGACGGGCGCATGCTGGTCACTCAACAGCCGGGTCGCCTGACCATCGTCTCCGTTGACGGACGAGTATCTCCCCCGCTCGACGGCACACCGCGGGTGCACGGCGAACTCATGGACGTGGCGCTTGATCCCGGCTTCTCCGAGAACCACCTCGTCTACCTAACCTATGTCGCGCCATGTGCGGGCGGCTGGGCCACGGCGGCTGGACGCGGCCGCCTCAACACAGCCGCTACAGCGCTGGACGACTTCCACGTCATCTTCCAGCAGCAGCCAGCCTCGCCGATCGAGGATCATTTCGGATCCCGCCTCGCCTTCACGCCGGACGGCAAGCTGTTCATCTCAATGGGTGACCGTGACGAACCTGATCGGGCCCAAGATCTCTCGACCGACATAGGGAAACTCATCCGCATTAATCCGGACGGGTCAGTGCCGCCCAACAATCCATTCGTGCAACGTGCAGGGGGCCGGCCGGAGATCTGGTCCTACGGCCATCGGAACATTCAGGGCCTCGCGGTTCACCCGGACACCCGTGTCCTATGGGCAGGCGAGTTCGGGCCGACAGGCGGAGACGAAATCAACATCCCCGAGCCGGGCTGCAACTACGGCTGGCCGCTGGTCAGCTGGGGCGACCACAAAGACGGGCGGCCAATCCCGAGGCCGACAACGCGGCCTGACCTTGCCGATGCCATCTATCACTGGACGCCTTCGGTCTCGTTCTCCGGGATGACATTCTACACAGCCTCCGCCCTGCCGGCGTGGCGTGGGAACCTGCTGCTTGCCGGACTTGCTTCACAGGCCTTGATTCGTCTGACGCTCTCGGGGTCACGTGTAACCGGCGAGGAGCGCATCCCCATGGGCGAGCGCATCCGGCATGTCGCCCAAGGGCCCGACGGTTTCCTCTACCTCCTGACCGACGAGGACCAGGGCCGGATCCTACGCGTTTCGCCAGCCCATTGAATTCAACCTCATCCACTATGACACAAACCTGCATCGTCCACCTGCCGCGCCACACCTACGATGCAAAGCGGGCTGATACGTGCGTCATTCCGCCTCAGCTTGTACAATGTCCGCGTTTGAGAACATATAGTGAACAGAACCTTTCTGAAGCTATCCTCAACGGAGCGCCGCAACATGCCTCGCTACCGCTTCCACTGCACCAACGGCGCGGAATGCGTCCTGGACACGGTCGGCGCTGACGTTCGCGCTCCCGATCGCCTCGCAACACGAGCGGCGCAGATCGCCCGCGAAGTCATGCGTACGGTCAGCGACCACACGGAGTGGTCGCACTGGCGCGTCACCGTTCATGACTTCGCCGGACGACGCGTGCTGCTGCAGCCCTTCGTGGGGCCCGGCGCGGGCTTACCCAAGGCCACGTCCTGATCACGCTGCCTAGCTGCCGAACACGAGGCGACCTATGGCCAACATGAAGCTTGCGGGCTCCAAGCTCGTCCCCGTGGTCGAGCAGTCCGGCGACGACCTAGACGGCTCGATCCGGCCGCTGAGCCTCGCCGACTTCACCGGCCAGAAAGCCGCCCGCGCCAATCTCCAGGTGTTCATCGACGCGGCGAAGAAGACCGGCCAGGCCCTCGACCACGTGCTGGTCGTCGGGCCCCCCGGCCTCGGCAAGACCACGCTGGCCCAGATCGTCGCCCGCGAGCTCGGGGTGAACTTCCGCTCGACCTCCGGTCCGGTGATCGCCAAGGCCGGGGATCTCGCGGCGCAGCTCACCAACCTGGAGGAGCGCGACGTCCTGTTCATCGACGAGATCCACCGCCTCAACCCGGCGGTGGAAGAGATCCTCTATCCGGCGATGGAGGATTACCAGCTCGACCTCATCATCG